>CAJWGQ010000147.1 GCA_913041025.1 uncultured Gammaproteobacteria bacterium
TTGCGAAAAGAGATAGTTGAGGCGATTTCGGAGGCTAGAGCGCATGGTGATCTGAAAGAGAATGCAGAATATCACGCGGCGAGGGAGCAACAATCCTTTAATGAAGGACGCATTCTTGAAATAGAAGGCAAACTAGCTGATGCGCAAATTGTTGATGTCTCAAAGTTTTCTCCAAGTGACAAGGTCATCTTTGGATGCACTATTCATTTGTGGGATGTCGAAGAAGAAAGGGAGATTTTTTATAAGATCGTCGGGGAAGACGAGGCTGATTTGAAAGACAACAAGATTTCGGTAATGTCACCAATTGCACGGGGACTAATTGGAAAGTCTCTAGACGATACTGTGATCGTGTCCACTCCGTCCGGTGACAATGAATACGAAATTGTTAAGGTCGAATACAAGTGATACGTAAAGAACTACAAGTATTTAGAAAGAGTATCGCAAAAGATTCGATAATTTGGGATTTGGCTCTGGGTTAGGTTTATATAGCACCACGCACTTACCAATTGTGTGGATAAGGCTTGCCTCGACAGAATTAGAGATTTTTATCGCCACATCCCGTCTCGTTTTTTTCTCGGGAATATCAATTTTAACTTTTATCAGCTCGTGATCTCTTATTGCTCTTACAACTTCGTTGGATGCGCCTTCAGTTATCTCTAAATCAGTTAGTGTGACAATGGGTCGCAAGTGATGGGCTATTTTGCGGAATTGCTTTCTTTGCTTGCTGCTTATTACATCGTTAATCTTCATAACTTGGAATAATACATTGATTTGAAACATGGCTAAACGATCAAGATCTAGCCAACATTGGCTAGAAAGACAAGAAAGGGACCATTATTCAAAGAAGGCGCGGGCACAAGGGCATCCATCTAGAGCGCTTTATAAGTTAGAACAATTAGATGAACGATTTAGACTGCTTTCCGAAGTAAGGTATGTTTTGGAGTTGGGAGGGGCTCCTGGAGGATGGACTCAATATGTAGAGCAAAAGATCCCCAAGAGTGGAAAGTTGATTACGGTGGATCCCCTGGATGTAAAAACCGGAGAAAATTCAATTCATATATGTGGCTTTGTTGGTTCAGATCGTGTGGATCGTCAGATTGACGAAATTCTAAACGGCAGAAGAATTGACATTGTTTTATCTGATATGGCCCCCAATATGTCAGGGATTAAAGAGTATGATCAAGCTGAAAGTATGAAACTTAATTTTCTAACAATAGATATGGTGAAAAGGCATTTAAAGAATAACGGGACGTCGGTATTGAAAACTTTCCAAAGTCCTGAAATCACTAATTTAGTCGAAGAAATGAAGAATTCTTTTAGCAGTGTGCGTATAGTTAAACCAGCGGCTTCTAGAAAGGAGTCAAGCGAAGTTTATGTTGTCGCTCAAGGATTTCGATCCATGGGTTCCCCAAGCTGATGGACTTTAGTCAATAATACAAGTCATTTTTTGAGGTTAAGATTTTGTCAGATATAGGAAAAAATTTGTTGCTCTGGTTGGTGATTGCTGCCGTATTGTTAACAGTGTTTAACAATTTTAATCTAAGCGCGAAAGCTCAAGTGGTGCCTTACTCGGATTTTGTTAAAGCAGTGAACCAGAATCAAATCAACGAAGTTCAAATTCAAGGCGATAAAATCAAGGCGGTAAATAAAGCTGGCGAAGAGATCAGTGTAACGTGGCTTCAGAATGATCAGAAGCTGATGGATGACCTTTTGAATAACAATGTCCGGACTATTGTGTTGGAAGAAGAAAAGCAAAGCTTCTGGATGCAATTGCTTGTCGCGAGCTTTCCAATACTAATAATCATTGCTGTTTTCATGTTGTTTATGCGTCAAATGCAGGGCGGAAGCGGTGGCCGAGGGAATCCGATGAGTTTTGGAAGATCGAAAGCAAAACTCTTGTCGGAAGATCAGATAAAGACGACATTTGCAGATGTAGCCGGCGTAGATGAGGCGAAGGAGGAAGTTCAAGAGCTTGTGGAATTTCTTAGAGATCCTGGGAAATTTCAGCGGTTGGGAGGTCACATTCCTCGGGGTGTCTTGATGGTTGGTCAGCCTGGGACGGGTAAAACTTTGCTGGCTAAAGCGATCGCCGGAGAAGCAAAGGTACCTTTTTTCTCAATTTCAGGGTCAGATTTTGTTGAAATGTTTGTAGGCGTGGGCGCATCGAGGGTGCGAGACATGTTCGAGCAGGCAAAGAAGCAAGCGCCATGTATTATTTTTATTGATGAAATAGATGCCGTGGGAAGACATAGAGGTGCAGGTCTCGGAGGTGGGCATGATGAGCGAGAACAGACATTAAACCAGTTACTTGTCGAGATGGACGGTTTTGAAAAAAACGATGGTGTGATCGTGATTGCTGCGACTAACCGGCCAGATGTGCTTGATCCTGCTCTCTTGAGGCCTGGTAGATTTGATCGACAGGTGGTCGTGGGCTTGCCTGATATTAGAGGCAGAGAGCAGATATTGAAAGTACACATGAGGAACGTCCCTCTATCGGAGGATGTCGATCCAAGTATTATTGCAAGAGGCACTCCAGGCTTTTCAGGGGCAGATATAGAGAACCTGGTGAACGAAGCTGCTCTCTTCGCTGCGAGGGGTAACAAGCGCTTAGTAAGGATGGAGGAGTTTGATAAGGCAAAAGATAAGATCATGATGGGCGCTGAGCGAAAATCTATGGTTATGTCGGAGAAAGAAAAGCGCAATACCGCTTACCATGAATCTGGACATGCGATAATCGGGCGTCTGATGCCTGATCATGATCCGGTATACAAGGTCACGATTATCCCTAGAGGAAGAGCGCTTGGAGTCACGATGTTTTTGCCTGAGGAGGACCGTTATAGTATTTCTGGGCAGAATATTAGATCGCAGATTTGTAGTCTTTTTGGAGGACGAATTGCCGAAGAAATGACTTTGGGGATAAATAACGTCACCACAGGAGCATCTAATGACATCCAAAGAGCCACACAGCTGGCGAGGAATTACGTAACCAAGTGGGGTTTATCAGAGAAGATGGGTCCGTTGATGTACGATGAGGATGATGGAGAAGTTTTTCTGGGTATGTCAGCAGGTTCGAACCCTAAGCCTCATTCTCCTGATACCGCTCGAGAAATAGACCAAGAGATTAGGATTTTGATTGATGAATGCTATGCAGAGTCCAGAAAACTATTGAAAGAAAACGAAGAGAAGCTACATGTCATGGCCGACGCACTTATCGAGTTCGAAACTCTCTCATCAGAACAAATAGACGATATCATGGCTGGGGCGAAGCCTCGTATTAATCGAGACTCAGGAGGAGAATCGAATTCTTCAGATGACTCCTCTACTGGTGAGAGCCCGATTGGGGGACCAGCGGAAGAGACCTAAGCAGCCAGAGATTGACTTTTTAGCAGGGGTTGATTAAACCTTTTAAGAGCTGACATGAAATCGAACACAAAGGCAAATTACTTTGGCACCGATGGGATCCGTGGACGCGTAGGCAGCGCTGTGATGAATCCACAGTTTATGATGAACCTCGGTTTTTCATTGGCGAAGGTGTTCGGCGATAAGCAAAAGAACTTGAGGGTGGTGGTCGGGAAAGACACCAGAGTTTCTGGTTACATGCTTGAGTCAGCACTAGAAAGCGGGCTTCTTTCCTCGGGGGCTGACGTCGTATCCTTGGGCGTCGCACCCACACCGTGCATAGCTCAGATGGTTAGAAATTCAGACTCCGACTTGGGCGTGGTGATTTCGGCGTCTCACAATCCTTACACTGATAACGGAATAAAGGTATTTGATGGAGATGGCCACAAGCTATCTTCGAAGATACAAAACTCCATAGAGGATGAGCTCCAAAAAGATGAACCAAATTATGTCTATAGCGATCTGGGGAAGGTATTACGTCCGGCGCAACCCACTTCTGAATACGAAGCCTATTGTGAGAGTTTTATTAAAGAACCTCGAAAGCTTGCTAAATTATCTATAGTCCTCGATTGCGCAAATGGAGCGACTTACAAAGTTGCCCCGCGTGTTTTTGAAAAGCTTGGCCTATCCCCCTTATGCTTGGGAGTTGACCCTGATGGTACGAATATCAATGAGAGTTGTGGTTCTACAGACACAGCGGTATTACAAAAGACGGTAATCGAAAAGAAAGCAGATTTAGGTATTGCCTTTGATGGAGATGGTGATCGTTTGATCATGGTTGATGAATTGGGCGAGATCGTTGATGGAGATGAGATTGTTTACGCCTTAGCTTCCAGAAAGAAAGACTTAGGTACGTTAATAGGCGGAGTTGTTGGAACACATATGACGAATCTAGGACTCGAGCTAGCTCTTGCGGACATCAATGTTCCTTTTGAGAGAGCGGACGTTGGTGATCGTTACGTTATGGAAACTTTGCGAGAAAAACAATGGTTCCTAGGAGGAGAAACTTCTGGGCATATCATCAACTTACATGCGTGTCATACTGGTGACGCGATAATCAGTGCATTGCAAATGCTAGATATTCTGGGGTCCGCGCAAATAAGCCTCAGTGAGCTTGTGAAACCTGTGGAAAAACTTCCCCAAGTACTAATCAATGTTTCAACAGAGAATCCAAAAGTAGTCATGAATAGCAAAAAGCTAGTGAAAAGAGTTGATAGATTTCGGAGCGAGTTAGGAGAGGGAGGTCGAATACTAATTAGGCCCTCGGGTACGGAGCCACTTCTTAGAGTAATGGTTGAAGGGCGAGATCGGGAGCAATCGAGTGCTATTGCTGAAGAGTTAAGCAATATTGCGAAGTCAGAAGGACTAGTTTAAGAGCAAGAGTTGTTAGTTTTGTTGTTAATTTATTATTTGTTTTTTTTGATGAGACATGTCTAAGCCTTTAATTGTAGCTAACTGGAAGATGAATGGTTCACTTGAAGGGCTCAAAGAGTTCTTTGAAGATCTAGAACTGCGTGATCGTGCGGATGTAGTAGTATTGCCACCCGCGGTCTATGTTCGAGATTGTATAAGCGCTATCGGAAACCGAGCACTTGATGTTGGCGTTCAAAACGTTTGGACAGAGGATTCTGGAGCATATACAGGTGAAATTTCTGCGAAGATGGTCAGAGATATCGGAGCAGATTGGGTGTTAATTGGGCATTCAGAAAGACGACAACTGCAAAAAGAGAGTGATGAGCTAGTTAAGCAGAAGCTCGATTGTTCGTTAAAGGCTGGTATAAATGCCATCGTATGTGTGGGTGAAACTTTAGAGGAAAGGCTATCTGGCCAGGCCGAATCAGTAGTTTCTGACCAACTAAGGAAAGCGATAACGATTGATTTATCGGAAAGTCAGAAGGAAATGGTGATCGCTTATGAGCCAATATGGGCGATAGGAAGTGGTAAGAGTGCGACGCTTGAAGAAGCGCAAGAAATGCATGTGTTCATTCGAAACGTGTTGTTAGAGATCTTAGGAAGATTGGGCGCTAATGTTAGGATCCTTTATGGGGGAAGTGTGACTGCAGAAAATTCCGTCGAATTGATCAAGCAGAATCATGTGAATGGATTGTTAGTTGGGGGCGCTTCGCTGACAGCCCAGAGTTTTTCTTCAATCCTTAATGCATTGGACTGATCTTTAAACTATCATTCCGTCAATGAGAAGGATGCTATGACTACGCTTGAGACCATTTTACTTACTTTGCTATCGATTGATGCTATAGCGTTGACGGTCTTAGTCCTGTTGCAGCAAGGTAAGGGCGCGGATGTGGGGGCAGCTTTTGGTAGCGGGTCATCTAATACAATATTTGGAGCCTCTGGCAGTGCTCCGTTCTTAACCAAATTGACTACATGGTTAGCTATAGCGTTTTTCGCGATAACCTTCGGTATTGCTTATTTAGCCAAAGAAAGAGTAGCAAGCATAGATACTGAGGGTATTCCACGAATTAACATTGAACGGGGCAGCAACGAAGTAACCGATCCAACTATATCGAATGATAATTCTGGCACTGGTCAAGTTGAGATGGAATCTAACGATGATTCTATCCCTGAACTATAAAATCATCAGATTCTTTTGCCGAAGTGGTGAAATTGGTAGACACGCTACCTTGAGGGGGTAGTGGACTTATGTCCGTGCGAGTTCGAGTCTCGCCTTCGGCACCAATAGTTTTAGCCTAATAAGGCATTCATTGCCTTGCAGGACATTGTTTGCAACCCTATAATCTGCGGTTGACGGTTGCGGGGTGGAGCAGTCTGGTAGCTCGGTGGGCTCATAACCCATAGGTCGTAGGTTCAAATCCTGCCCCCGCTACCAATTTAGCACTATGCTTCTTTAGGGCAATGGTAAAAGACAGAGGGTTCATACCAAAGCCTAATATTTGAGCAAATTGCTGAAGTGGTTGGTTGAACGGTTTTAATGTTTATTTATTGAAATTGGGTCGTAAGGCCCTTTTTTTTGCTTTCGTGAAAGTGGCAGGATTGAGTGAGGATATTTTTTTGCGTTTTGATGAAGGTAGTTTAAAAGAACTTTTTGAACCGGTGATTGAATCCTTAGGTTTTGAGTATTGGGGATTAGAATTATTGAATCATGGTCGAAACAG
Source organism: uncultured Gammaproteobacteria bacterium (assembly GCA_913041025.1). The sequence continues at coordinate 6,534 of CAJWGQ010000147.1, forward strand.
GAAAATCCGACTCTATATAGAAGCTGAAGCAGGGGTAGGAATCGATGATTGCGCATTAGTTAGTGGACACATATCAGATCTCTTAGATGTTGAGGCTGACTTCGCTATGGATTATCGCTTAGAAGTCTCTTCGCCAGGAATGGATAGAATACTGTTTTGCAAAAGTCACTACACCAGACATGTGGGAGAGCGTGTTGAACTGAAGTTGTTGAAGATGTTCGATGGCCAAAAAAATTATGAAGGCTTGCTTAAGGGTACTGAGGACGATTGTGTCGTTATAGAGATTAAGGATGAAGAGTATCTTTTTCCAATTGAGGATATAGGGAAAATTAGAGTTATTCCTATTTTTGAATAAGAAGGGGTTTTGATGAGTAAAGAGATTTTGTTGGTGGCTGAGTCGGTCTCTTTGGAGAAAGGGGTTTCTAAAGAAGTTATATTTGAGGCCATAGAATTAGCTTTAGCAAGCGCGACTAAACGACGTTATCGTGAAAATGCCGAGTTTCGAGTGGCTATAGATAGAGAGTCTGGGGAATATGAGACTTTTCGAACTTGGGAAGTAGTTGAGTTTGAGAAATTAGAAGAGATGGAAGAAGAAATAAATCCAGATGCACAATATAGTCTTGAGCAGGCCCAGGCTATTAAGGCTGGTGCGGTGTTAGGAGACATTCTAGAAGAGCCTGTAGAGTCAGTTGAGTTCGGTCGCATCGCAGCTCAGGCTGCTAAGCAGGTTATTGTTCAAAAGGTCAGAGATGCTGA
>CAJWGQ010000148.1 GCA_913041025.1 uncultured Gammaproteobacteria bacterium
ACCCTGTATGGGGAGGGCGCCTTGGGCGGTAATATTCGATACATAACGAATAAACCAGATCCTAGCGGGCTGGACTATTCTGTCCGAGTCAATGGTGAGTCGATAAGCGATTCGGATGGAATCTCCACTGTCACGAATGGGATGATCAACATTCCGATCGCGGACCGGTTGGCTGCCAGGATTGTTGGCTACCGGCGAGATCGTAACGGAGTAATTGATCAGGTTGCGCCCAGAAGCGAGGAAGACGTAGATACGGTGGATGAGACCGGTGTTCGGGCGCAGGTTGCTTTTTATCCGAGTGATGAGGCGGAAATCACACTTTTGTACAATCGTGTAAAAGCCGAATATGGTGGGCCGGGATTGGGGTTTCATTGTTTTAACGTAGGGACGCCCTCGGACCCGAACGGCCAGGTACCCATTTATGATTTGCCGGGTACGACCTGTGCGGGCGAGTATGATGTTTATAATTCGGGCAACCCCTATATTACTCACCTTGGGCACCCGACTTTTACCAGTGGCGGTGATGACGAGCAGGAAATGCTGAACTTGTCTATTTCTTGGGATTTGCCCTTTGGCGCGACGCTAACTTCTTCGACAACCCAGTTTGATCGTAAGAGTCAGTACTCAGAAGAGACGAGTCCACGATTCGCGGCGGGCGTTCAGGGGATTGTAGATGCGGAGTGTTTTGGTGCAAATCCACTCTGTGTGCCCGGTACGCTTTGGAGTATGGGGGGCGATGGTTTGTTTGCGAACACAACAGATCGTTTTGCTCAGGAATTGCGGTTGGTATCCAATACAAATAGCGACTGGCAATGGACCTTAGGGGCCTACTATAAGGATGAGGACAACACCCAGAATGATTTGGACGCATGTACCATGGGTGGTAGCCCCGTATATGACACCTTTGAAGAGAACTGTTATCTCCAATATGGTTTTGATCCGGCCGTGTCGATTGAAGATCAACGATCGGTCATCCAGACCCTGACGGCGTTTGTCCCAGGAAATCGGATTTACAAGAACTTGACGGAAGAATCAATCTACGGAGAGTTGAGTTACTCGTTTAGTGATCAGTGGGAGGCGCTGGTCGGGCTGCGTTATGCCAGAGTGGGTTACGGATTAGAAAATGGAGCGGCAGGATCGAATGACCGAAGTAATATCGATCTAGAGCTTCAGAATGACACGACCTCAACGTCGCCGAAGTTTACGTTGACGTGGCGGCCACAGGCTGACTTGATGCTCTATGCCACCTGGTCTAATGGTTTCCGACCTGGAATTATTAATCCTGGCGTGGTTGCACGAATTGCGGAATTGGCGCCGCTTATCGCAGATGATCCGATTGCCAAGGGTCATTATGATTTCTTGGAATCCAAAAAGCTGGTCGATGGGGATGAAGCGAATAATATCGAGATCGGCGTTAAGGCGACGTTAGCCGACGGAAGAGTCAGTTTCACAGGGTCTCTGTACAACATCGACTGGAACGACATGATCATCGCCTATGACTATAGTACGGAAGATGTGTTCGGCTTGACACCGTTTACGGTTGATCTTATCGAAAATGCCGGAGGTGCCGAGAGCCAGGGTCTTGAGTTCGAGATCCGTGCGGAGCTTGCAGACAACTGGAAGCTGAATGTCGGTGGCGATTTTAACTGGACCGCCAAGGTAACCGACGCAACCGCGTTAAGTGGTACTGAAGCTTCGGGTCGATACGGGGGCGTTGGGATTTCTGAAGGTAACCGCCTGGCCAATGCGCCCAAGAACAGCTTTTATGCGTCCTTGACCTATGACTTTAGTGCGAGAAGTTTCGATGCTCAAGCAAGGCTTGACGGTTATCACGTCGCCGAATCGTGGAACACGGCGAATAATGAGCGACCGGCTCCCTCTTATCAGACCATCGACGGAAGGGTTACCTTCTATAAGGAAAATTGGAAGATGGGAGCTTATATTAGGAACATAGCCGATGAGATCATCGTCTACGAGTTTAACCAGGTTGGTTTCCGTTATGGTCGACCACGTACCGTTGGTTTCGAGGTCACTTACACGCCTGGGAATTAGTTCAGGAGACTAGGGGAAAGTAGATCGGATTGTTTATCCCGGGCATGGAATTTCCATGACCCGGGTTTTTTTTATCTTCATTAGATTTTCTAGTGGCGTCGAAAGAATTTTATCTGGCCTGGAAAGTCGTGCTCACGGCGGGTGTGCAGTAGTGCAGATAGCTGGATAGGGCACAAGATTAAAGGGGCATAAAATTAAAGAGGCGATGAAATCTGGAGGAAAGGGGAATGAGTGAACAAACCACTGTCGAAAGCGAGACTACGATCGAGTTTGATCGGGCGACTAGAGACCCAATGGCCGCGATCGAGGCGCTAGGCTTAAACGATAAAGTTATTGAGTTGGAGGAGCGTGGGTACGTAGTCGTGGAGCCCGAGCGAGTCGTATCGCCGGAGTTTGTTGAGCGAGTGAGAGATGCCGTTCTTGAGATCGCCCTTAAGCGGACGGGCGTGGCTCATTCGATAGACAGCAATGGAGATATAGGGCATTACGATTCTCAACCTCAGCAGCCCGGCCAGTTTTTGCTCTACTACCTTCTGTTCGAGGACCCTGTTTTTGAAGAGTGGATTATGAATCCTACCTTACAGGCTTTGATCAGTTATCTGATGAGAGATCAAGGGCGTCTGTCTAGTTTGGCGTCTTTTGTGAAGTCAAAAGACGGTAACTATGGCGAGACACTTGGCTTGCATGCAGACGCTCCTCCTGGAACTACGGGAGCGCTTTCTGCGGAACATGATGATGTATGCAACGCCGCGCTTGTGCTTACCGATTACACTCGAGAGGACGGTGCGATTGCGATGGTTCCCGGCTCACATCGCCTGTGTCGGACGCCTAAACCTGGGGAGGGGGTTTCAGAGGCGGTCCCTGTCGAGGCGCCGGAGGGTTCATTGATATTTTGGAAGGGCAACACCTGGCATGGAGCCTACCCCAAGTTGACAGACGGGCTTCGATTGAACGTGACCAGCTACGTTTGTCATCAACGGATCAAAACTCAGGAAAACTACCAACGAAAGGTCACCCGAGAGATGCTTGAGCGCAACACACCAGCTTTTGCGAGATTTTTGGGGGCGGGCGACGCTTACGGTTGGGGTGTCGAAGGTCCGCAGTTTGAGGCAATGGCAAAGTTGACCGAAAGCTCTTCCGTGGTGCCAAAGGAAATATTGGAGTTGCATCCCTAGTTTTAAACGTGATCGTTACTTTACTAGGCAATGTTTCTTCGAATAAAAGATCACGTATCGACGAGAAGGCTGCGAGTCAACGAAATTTGACTGGTATATCACTATATAGTTGACTATATTTTATTAAGTGCTGAGAGAAGAAGTGGAAGTCATTGTTAGTCGAATTAAGCATTAAGGACAGATTGTACAGGCCTTCGTAAGTTTCATCTCATAACCGATTATCTATTGTTCAGGAGGATGCAAAGTGAAGTTTGGAGCATTTGAAAACACGGAAGTATTAAACCCTATTTACAAGAAGATCAAAGAGCTTGGCTTAGAGTCGCATGTCATGGATATTGACACTTATGGCTTTACGGTGATTCCCCCTGAGAAAGTGGCGTCACTGGAATTTCTAGAGCGTATGCGAGAGGCGGTGTTACGTATTGCTGAAGAGCGAACCGGAAACTCCTTTAGTTTGGAACAAAATGGCGATGCTGGTCACTATAAGGGGCAGCCTCAGCTACCAGGACAATTTTTGCTTTACTATTTGCTAATGGCTGATCAGATTTTTGAGGAGTGGGTCATGAATCCGGCGCTTCATTGTGTAATGGATTACTTGATGCAAGGGCAGCAACAGCTTTCGTCACTGACTTCATTTTTTAAATGGAACGGCGGTAGCTACGGCGAAAGCCTAGGACTGCACTCCGATTGTCCGCCTGACAGGGATGGCAACATGTCTCCTGCATCGGATGTTGCCAACGCGGCATACTGTTTGACGGACTATACTCTTGAAAATGGAGCGCTTGCTATCGTGCCAGGTAGCCACAGAAAATGCAGGGCCCCAAACCCAGGCGAAGGTGTGAAGGATGCGGTGCCTGTTGTAGCGCCTGCCGGTTCTTTGATAGCTTGGCACGGCAATGTTTGGCACGGAGCCTTCCCGAAGAAAACCGATGGGCTTCGATTAAACGTGACCAGCTACCACTGTCACAGACGGTTGAAAACTCAGGAAGCTTATCAATGGCGAGTCACCCAAGAAATGCTAGATCGCAATCCGCCCGAATTTGCTCGATTGGTGGGCGCAGACGACACAATGGGTTGGGGAGAGGAAGGGCCGCAGTATCAAAGAAGCATCCAATATGGTAATCCTGTTGAGTTAAAGAAACGTGCGGAAGCAGCGGCAGAATATGGGGACCGCGAGGTCGTGGAAAAAATGGCAAAAGCAGCTACCGAAAGAGCTTGAAAAGCCAATAATTGATTTAAAGAAGAGGTAAGAACTGATGAACAATGAAAAGAGTAAGCTGCCTACAGAGATAGTTGAATACGAGCTCGAAAAGTATGCGTTGGAGCTTGAAACCGATGGGCTGACCATCGTCCCGCCAGAGGTGACTGGTATTTCAGAAGAATTTATCGATTCGTGCGTAGATGCTTTGCTCGTGAAGTTCACGGAGATGACCGGCTGTCCCATAAGCATAGAAAATGGGCCCGAGGCCGAATTAGAGTGGCCTTCTGGAGAAAATAACGTATTAGCGCCGCCAGGAGCGCCCGATCCCACGCAGATGCTGATACAGCAGCTTCTGCAGGTCGATCGACATTTTAGAGATCTATGCGTCAATCCTGTTGTTGATGCCTTGATCAATCTAATGATGGGAGAACTGTCCTTCCCGAGTGGCAGAGGTATTTACAATCGAGCAAAAAACCGGCGGCTCTCAAGCACGAACTCTTTTATAAAGTGGCAGGGCGATTACGGATATGGAGAGAATCTTGGCCTTCATTGCGACCAAGGAGCAAACCCTTTGCCCTGGGGTCACACTGCCTTGACGGCAAACGCCACCTGGTGTTTGACTGATTACACTGAAGAAGACGGGGCGCTAGCCTATGTGCCTGGTTCTCATAAATCGAACGCTCATCCTGGGCCGATGGCTAGAGAACAGGCTGTGCCCGCTGTTTGTCCTCGGGGTTCTGTTATCGTTTGGCCTGGGGCGACTTGGCATGGTGCCTATCCAAAGAAGACGCCAGGCTTGAGATTAAACGCCGTTGCTTATTATCGTCATCAAGCGGTCTTACCTCAGGAGAATCTCAGCGTAACAATGAAAAATCAGCCTTGGACCGATTGCGATAATCCGGATTTGCTCAAGGAACTGATTGGGTTCGACGATAAATTTCCTTACCTGGAGCAGACTCAGTCGATACCCAAAGTCGCCCAGGCCTCTTAACTCGATTGCAAGTTGGTAGGGTTGCGAATCAATATAGAAATCGCAGCCGAAGCAAACAAAAATAAGGCTGAAACCCAGAGACATAGAGTAAGGCCGAATTCTTGAAAGATCCAACCAGACAGGATTGTTCCTGCGAGTCTGCCGCCTGCGTTAGCCATATAATAAAACCCGACGTCTAGAGAAACTCCGTCGTCCCTGGCCATCTCCACGATTAAGTAGCTGTGTAATGCTGAGTTAATTGCGAAGACAATTCCAAAAATCAGGATTCCTGTAATTAAGGTGATGGCGGGATCGAGACTATTGGATAAAGCGACCGCGATGAGCGTCGGTATTATCGCTAATAGTAAACCCCAGTTTGCGAGCTTTGCTGTAGGAAGGGTGTTATCGGATGAGCCCGTGAACTTTGGAGCGAGCGCTTGAATCAACCCATACCCTACTACCCAGGCGGCCATGAATGCGCCGATTTGCCAGTGAGACCATTCCAGAGTTTCACTGAGATAAACCGGAAGCGCAATGACGAACCAGATGTCTCTCGAACCAAATAGAAAAAACCTTGCCGCGGACAAACGGTTTACCGATGTACTACCTGAAAACACTTCCCGAAATTTCGGCTTGTATTCTGACTTGCCTAGTTCTTTTTTTAGCAGAAGCAGACTAGAGACTATCGCGATGACTATAGGAGCCAGTAGTATGCAGATCGCTCCTTGAAATCCAAAAGCCAGAAGTAACAGGCCACCAAGAAAAAAGCCAAGTCCTTTCATCGTATTTTTGGATCCTGTGAGCCCCGCGACCCAGCGATAGAGCCTCCCGTCTGTGCCTCCATCGACGAACAGTTTTATGGAGCTTTTTGCGCTCATCTTGTTGAGATCTTTGGCGACGCCAGACAACGCTTGTGCACACATAACCCAGACCACGCCGAGCATATTAAGAGGTACTAACAGCATGGATAGGGCAGCTAGTTGCAGAAACAGCCCGATATGCATTGTTTTGTTTAGCCCTATGCGTGCGCCCAGCCACCCGCCTGTTAAGTTGGTGATCACCCCAAAAAATTCGTAGAACAAGAAAAGGAAAGCGATTTCCAGGGGGGTGTAGCCGATTTGATGAAAATACAGTACAACTAGCATTCGCAGGGCGCCGTCGGTTAGGGTGAAGGCCCAATAGGACCCAGTGATCACCAGATATTGCTGTAGGCCCTTATCGATTGCAGAAAAGCTCATTACAAATTATTTATGCGTTAGAGATGTATTCGATCAGATCGATCACCCGATTAGAATAACCCCACTCATTGTCATACCAGAGATAGAGCTTGAGCTGAGTCTCGTTTACTACCATGGTTGATAAGGCATCAACGATACTCGAACGTGAATCGCCGATGTAGTCGGTGGAGACTAGCGGTCTTTCTTCAAATCCGAGTATTCCTTTGAGTTCACCTTCTGCTGATTGTTTAAGCGCGTTGTTTACTTCAACCGAGCTGGTTTTATTGTTTAATTCAAATACGCAATCGGTTAGGGAGGCGTTTGCCAACGGTACTCTGATCGCGTGGCCATTAAGTTTACCTTCTAATTCAGGAAATATTTGTGCGATGGCCTTGGCTGATCCGGTGGTCGTAGGGATTAAGTTGCTACCGCTTGATCGAGCTCGTCTGAGGTCTTTATGGCCAGAATCTAGCACCACCTGGGTATTGGTTATGTCGTGAACGGTCGTTATTGAGCCGTGAATGATCCTGAATTGTTCGTGGATTATTTTGATTACCGGGGCGATGCAATTTGTGGTGCAGGAAGAGGCGGTGACTATGGGGGGTTGCTCACGATCAAAGAGGTGATGGTTGACCCCAACTACTAAGTTTAGAA
>CAJWGQ010000149.1 GCA_913041025.1 uncultured Gammaproteobacteria bacterium
GTAATGGTGATGTCATCGAACCAGAAGACAATATCCTAGCAATCGGATCAGGAGGCGGCTATGCGAGAGCGGCCGCTGCGGCCCTATCCAAACACACCCAAATGTCTCCAAAAGACATCGTCTCTAGGTCGCTCGCCATTGCAGCTGATATATGCGTTTATACTAACCAAAATCACACTATAGAAACCATTAAGAGCTAAGGCGGAACAGTTAACGTATGTCCACAATGACACCCAGAGAAATAGTACACGAACTAAACAATCATATTGTTGGTCAGGATCAGGCAAAAAGATCTGTAGCAATAGCCTTGCGCAACAGATGGCGAAGAATGCAATTGAATGAGGAACTTCAGGAAGAAATACACCCTAAAAATATCCTGATGATAGGGCCAACAGGCGTCGGTAAAACCGAAATCGCCAGGAGGCTTGCGAAGCTTGCCAAGGCACCTTTCATAAAAGTTGAAGCCACCAAATTCACTGAGGTTGGGTACGTCGGAAGAGACGTCGAGTCCATGATTCGGGATTTAGTAGAAACGGGCATAGCACATTTAAGGGAAGAAAACCTTCTGTTGGTAAAAGCCGAGGCAGCTGATAAGGCAGAAGAAAGGGTGCTCAATGCGTTGCTTCCAAGTCCAAAAGCCTCAAATCAAGACGATGACGCGCCCTCAAGTACAAGGCAGCTTTTTCGAAAAAAGTTGAGAGAAGGGGAATTAGACTCCAAAGAAATTGAAATTGAATTAGATCAGCCTGCTATCGGTGTTGAGATAATGGCTCCACCTGGCATGGAGGAGATGACAAACCAATTGCAAAACATGTTTAGTGGTTTTGATGCTCGAAAAAAACGCTCTCACAAGCTGACCATTAAAGAAGCCCTTAAGAGAATCATTGACGAGGAAGCCTCTAACCTAATCAATGAGGACGAGCTCAAAACTGAAGCCATCAGACGAGTAGAGCAAACAGGGATCGTCTTTCTTGACGAACTAGACAAAGTAGCGAAGAGATCAGAGGGAGCTGGTGCAGATGTATCAAGAGAGGGAGTTCAAAGAGATTTACTTCCCATCATAGAAGGCTCAACCGTATCGACTAAATACGGTTCAGTACGCACTAATCACATTTTATTTATTGCATCCGGCGCATTTCATTTAACCAAGCCATCCGATTTGATCCCAGAACTTCAGGGCAGACTGCCAATCCGAGTGGAGTTAAAAGCACTAACGACTGAAGATTATAAAAGAATCCTAATAGAACCAAATGCTAGTCTTACAGAACAATATAGAGCACTTATAGCAACAGAAGGCGTATCATTGGATTTTTCGGATTCTGGAATCGAACGAATCGCGGAGCTCGCCTGGCAGGTTAATGAAGGTACTGAAAACATCGGTGCAAGACGCCTACATACTCTATTGGAGAGACTTCTTGAAAACTTGTCTTACGATGCTGGCGACCAAGGCAATAGCGAAATCTTGATTGATGAAGATTACGTTAACGAACAGCTGCAAGACATCGCCAAAAATACAGATCTCTCCAAATACATACTGTGACAACTTCTGCGCCAACCAAAATAACCTATCATCAAAAGGACAAAACCCTCAGCGTTAAATGGGGCGACGAGGAATTTCGCCTGACTGCGGAATTATTGCGGGTGTACTCCCCCTCTGCCGATTACAAAAATTTAGGTGATAGACCAACCGTCTTCGAATCGGGTAAGAGCTCCGTACAAATAAATAAGATCACTAAAGTGGGCAACTACGCCATTAAATTTCTATTCGATGATGGCCACGAAGATGGTATCTATTCTTGGGATTATCTGAAAAAACTGGGGCAAAACCACTTAGATTACTGGAATACCTATATCGACTCCTTTAGCACAAACGGTGGCTCACGGTTAAGACAAATTGAAGTTTCGCAATGGACCCCCCCAGTTGAAGTGAAAATTCAAGATGAATAAACAACCTGTGGATTTTGGTTATCAAAAGGTCTCGCCTGTAGAAAAGACCAAGCTCGTTGGGGGTGTTTTCAAAGAGGTTGCTTCTCGTTATGACCTTATGAACGACTTTATGTCTTTCGGATCTCACAGAATACTCAAAAGAATATTGCTCAACATGTCTCAAATATCGCCAAATAGTAAAGTTCTTGACCTGGCTGGCGGCACCGGCGACGTAACCGCGCTGTTTGCACAGAGACTAGCAGAAGAGGGGAGCATTTGGCTTGCCGACTATAGCCAGGAGATGATCGCAGTGGCGAGAGATCGGATGCTTAATCAGGGCTTTAGCCATGTTAATTTTGCGGTAACACAGGCCGAATCGTTGCCATTTGAATCAGATCATTTTAATTGCGTCAGCATCAGTTTTGGTTTTAGAAACTTCACAGACAAAGAGCTTGCCCTTCAAGAAATATACCGAGTGCTCGCTCCCGGTGGAATTCTACTGATTTTAGAATTCTCCAAGCCCACAAATAAGCTTTTGGAAACCGCATACAAAGGATTTCAATCACTCTGGCCCTTAGCAGGTAATTTAGTGGTCGGGAGCAAATCACCTTACCAATACTTAGTTGAATCTATCGACAAACACCCTGATCAACAAGCTGTCAAACAAATGTTAGAGGACGCAAACTTTCAAGCAGTGTCGGTTTTTAACTTTCTTGGAGGAATAACCTCGATACACAAGGGACAAAAGACCCTTGGTTAGTGATCGAGCTAACTTGGTTTCCCAATCGGCTAGTTTGATCCTGAACGAAACTATCTCTGTCTTGAACAAAATTAGCCCAGAAAAACTTGATTCGTTAAAGCAATACGAAGGAAAGACTCTAGAAATAGATATTGAAAATCAGGATCTTTTGCTTCAAACCGTTTTTACAGCCGAGGGGCCCCTTTTTTTTGGGAGTAAAAAGGAAAACCCGGATACTATTATTAAGACTAGCTGGAAAGGAATTTCAAAAAACCTTTTTGCCAAGAGGGATACAGCTCAACATCTTCAGATAGAAGGGGATGTTTTTTTCGCTGAACAAATACTCTTGACCGCCAAATCGCTCCTCCCGGAATTTGAAGAAATTGCTGGTCAACTCATGAGCGAATCTTCAGCAGTCTCGTTATCGGAAAAAATCAACTTTCTAGGTCAGATACTAACCTCAATAAAAGAAACCGCATTCCTCGGTAGCCAGCAAACCATAGCCAAAGCATTCACATCGAACAAAGATTTCGGAAATGCAATAGACCGGATCACTAAGATTAGAAACAAAGTCGACCTCCTCCAGGCTCGGATCAAAGAACTAGAACTACCGGCTTAAATGACCAACCGACGTCGTAATCGATTTCCAATAGGCCTCGTGAACCTGATTCGAATTTTTAATAAACATAAGCTGATCTTTTTGCCCTGGCCAATGAAAAATAATTCCGTTGCTATCTATTTGCTCGTCAAGTTGCTTAAGATGATGCGCCGAAGTCCAACAAACAGTGATGGACAGCGACTTCGTGAAGCGCTGACAGAACTTGGTCCAGTGTACATAAAGTTAGGTCAGCTACTCTCCACGCGCAGCGACATTTTTGGGGCGAATGTCGCCTCCGAGTTAGCCTTACTTCAGGATCATGTGCCCCCAGCCAAAGAGTTCAATGTCAGGTCATTTATCAACTCGCAGCAGTTTGACGATCAACTAGCGCTATCAGAGATTAGTGAGTTTCCCATTGCCAGCGCCTCAATTGCGCAAATATATACTGGGAAATTGGTCGACGGCAGCAACGTCATACTCAAAATCGTTCGACCTGGTATTGAAGACGCTATTCGCGAAAATATGGCCTTACTCAGTACGCTCGCCCGTATCACACATAATTTAGTCCCCTCAATTAGACGTTTCCACTTGCCAAAGTTGATGCGAGATCAAGAAAAGGTAATGCTGACGGAGACTGACATGCACTCGGAATCTAGAAACCAAATACAACTGCGCCGCAATTTTGCAGGCTCAGACCTGTTATACGTGCCTCGTGTTCACACGGACTACACCCGCTCAAATCTACTTGTAATGGAGCAGATCGAAGGTATTTCAATCCGACAAATAGCAGAACTTAAAGACAAGCAAGTAGATTTGAAAACGCTTGCCCACAAGGGTGTAGAAACATTCTTCACTCAAGTGTTTGAACACAACTTTTTCCACGCTGATATGCATCCAGGTAACATATTCGTCGATATCAAAGAACCGCAAAATCCCAAGTATATAGCTCTGGACTGCGCAATTATTGGAAGCCTATCTGAGCAAGACAAATTGTACATTGCAAAGAGTGTCTATCTTTTTTTTCAAAGAGACTATATGGGCATCGCTTTACTTCAAATCGATTGTGGCTGGGTATCGGCAACTACAGATGCCAATCGTTTCGCTGATGACATTAAAGAGCTTTGCGAGCCGATCTTCGGGCAGCCGTTATCCAAAATTCATTTTGCTAAATTCCTTTTGGATTTGTTTGAAATCGCAAAGGATTTCGACATGGAAATCCAGCCACAGCTCGTATTACTTCAAAAAACACTCTTTTATGTTGAGGGGGTTGGCAGAGAGCTCTATCCAGAACTTGATTTGTGGACAACCGCCAAGCCATTCATCAATAAATGGATTAGTAGTCATTTTGGAGTCAATGCACAAATCCAGGCGTTGCTAACCGATGTGCCCGCCAATCTGCAGGGAGTACTAGAAATTCCTGGCCGCGCCAAGAAAACCGATGAGACCATCCGGCAGTTAAAAAAAGAGCTAGCCCTCCAAAAACAGTCCATACAACACCTACAAGGAAGCGAACGGAATCATTTATGGAAACGCAGGTTAACAAGACTAGGTGGGGCCTCAGCGATAGCTTTCGCATTGATGAATCTATCGAAGATTGCTCCAATAACAGATGTTTTAAACAACTCACCCATCTACTTAAATGCTATCCTTTTGCTCATCGGTCTCGTGATGTTATTAAAAAAATAGGGCAACTTAGCGAATGCAGATCCTTACTGAGCTATCAAAAACAATTAAAGAGCGCCTAAACTCGGACCCTCAAGAATCCTATGTTGCGTCATTGCACAACAAGGGGCTCAATAAAATCCTTGAAAAAATAGCAGAAGAGTCAACGGAAGTCATATTGGCTTCGAAAGACGCTGTTGAGAACAAAAACAAAGAAGACCACGTAACACAAGAAGTCGCTGACCTGTGGTTTCACTGCATGGTCTTGCTAGTGCATCTTGGTATAGGGCCAGAAGATATCCTTGAAGTACTCGAAAACCGTTTTGGGGAGGGAGGCCTGGTCGAAAAAGCAAAAAGAACCTCTTCGGAGTAGTACCATGATGATCGGCCTTCAAGTTAGCCCAATTCAACATGCTATCTTGAGGACAACCTATATAATATAGTTGTTCTTGAACGTTTATTTCGACGGAGAACAAAAATGTTTGGACTAGGAGTACCTGAACTCTTAATTATTCTCGTTATAGTTCTTGTCCTTTTTGGACCTCGCAGATTAAAAAATATCGGCGCGGACCTAGGAAACGCCATAAAAGGTTTCAGATCAGCTGTAAAAGAAGAACCTGAAGCCAAAGTTGAGGAAAGGATTATTGAAGGCGGATCTCCCCAGCACAATGCAGATACAGATACCAGCGAAGTAAAGCAGGATCAGAAAGTTTAGAGAGATTCCATTTTGTTCGATATCGGTGGTTTAGAACTTCTATTAGTGACGATTGTTGGTCTGCTTATCGTCGGGCCTGAGAGGCTACCGGAAGTTCTCAGGTCATTCGGGCTTTGGATCGGCAGATTAAAACGAGCCTTTCAAGCGGCAAAAATCGAAATCGAGCAAGAAATAGGTATGGACGACATACAAAGACAGCTACACAACGAGTCGGTTCTCAAAGAAATCAAAAAAATCGAAACCGAAGCACTTACTGGTGGGCCAGAACCTGTACCTGAAACCCCTGGATCCGAATCTCCAGCACCGCCCAGCGAGGCAGATCTTGAACGGCTTCATCAAAAGCATTGAGGTCCAAAAACGATTTGAACCAGACTGAATCTGAAGAACATCTAGTCGATGAAGATACAGAGGTGGACCAGAAAGAACTGCCTCTTCTAGAGCATCTGACCGAACTCAGAAGTCGAATTCTTCGGAGTCTCGGGGTAACTTTTGTGATCTTTATCCCCTTATATTACTTTGCAAATGAAGTTTACGTTTGGCTTTCTGCGCCCCTTGTCGCGGTTCTACCTGCAGGATCTTCAATGATAGCAACACAAGTCGCTTCTCCGTTTCTTACCCCCTTTAAATTATCTATTTATAGCGCAATCTTTATAGGGATCCCCTATCTATTGCATCAAGTGTGGATGTTCATTTCGCCTGGTCTCTACCGCCACGAAAAAAGATTTGCTATCCCTCTACTCGTCTCAAGCACTGCATTATTTTACGGCGGCATGCTTTTCGCGTACTACCTGGTGTTTCCCCTTGTCTTCGGGTTCTTCACTCAAGTTGCCCCGGATGGCGTCTCTATCATGACGGACATCAACCAATACCTAGATTTCGTTTTAAAAATGTTTCTGGCTTTTGGAATTGCTTTTGAAATTCCAATTGCGACGATGCTGCTCGCCTGGTCTGGAATATCCTCTGTAGAGACTATGAAACAAAAAAGACCCTACGTTGTCATAGGCTGCTTCGTAGCGGGTATGCTACTTACTCCGCCAGACGTCATCTCCCAAATTATGTTGGCCGCGCCTGCTTGGTTTTTGTTCGAAGTCGGTTTAATAATGTCGAACCTCGTTACAAAACGAGACGAGGTAAAGGACTGACAGAGCATCAGCCAGTTAAAATATAAGAACATGGCCCATCATTGACGGAACGAACCTCCATGTGCGCCCCAAAAACACCTTCTTCAACATTTAACCTGGTTTGCGCATATTTTACGGACTCTTGGAAAAAAAGTTTTGCGGTTTTAGGCTCAAGAGCACTACTAAAGCTTGGTCTGTTGCCCTTGGACGTGTCGGCGGCCAGAGTGAACTGAGGAACGATCAACAATTCCCCTTTTGCGTCCATTACACTTCGATTCGTTTTCCCATTGCTATCTGGGAAAATCCGATACGAAATCACTCGGTCCACAAACCGTTCGATCTGGTTTCGTTTATCTCCGCTGAAAAATCCGATCAACAACAACATACCAAAATCTATCGAAGCAACTTGCTGTAGATCAATCTCAACCGAAGCTTTGCTA
>CAJWGQ010000150.1 GCA_913041025.1 uncultured Gammaproteobacteria bacterium
CACATTAACATGAAGGCGCGTGTTGTCTTGTGCGGCGGTATCTCCGCATATAATGCGACGGAGCCAGTACCAGGCCCGTCTAATCTGATGAACCTGGTTGTTATGCGAGCGCGTATGGAGGGTTTCATCATTCTTGATTACATGGACAAAGCCAGTATTGCCGTTGGAGAGCTGCTGGGCTGGATCAAGGAGGACAAGTTAAAGTTTCAGATTGATTTGCAAGAAGGTTTTGAAAACATACCGGATACGTTGAATCGTTTGTTTACTGGTAAAAATATGGGTAAGCAATTGCTGAAAATCTCCGATCCCAATTAGTTTGTATGGCGAGGTTTAGTAGAGGATTTCTTTCCGCGCGAAGGGTTATTTGTCGGTCTCGAAAAATCGTATTGCGGAAATATTTATCGAACCATTTGGTCACTTTGATGGTGATACTTCTTTTTGCAAGCTGCGGTAAAAGTGACCTAGAAGACTGCGTCGATGCTCAGATGAAGTTGAATGAACACAATTTAATCAACAATTTGGGCGTGAAATGGGAGAGTGAACAAAAAGCGCGGCGTTCATACAAGGCCGCTTGTGCGAATATGTTGAGGTTCAACGGTGCGGAAAAACTTGAAGAAAATTAAGATCTTTGGCTCCGGCACTAATCGATCGGCTAGGCCTATTTGGACCGCCAACGAATTGGGGCTGAAATATGAACTGGTTACCAGTGAAGTGTTAGCTGAAAGCCGGGAATTGAGGTCCTTGCATCCCCAACATAAAATACCTTCGGCTGTAATAGGTGACCTGAAGATTTTCGAATCGTCTGCTATCTGTGAGTACCTTTGTGATAGTTTGCCAGGAAACAATTTGCTGGCTCCGAGTGGTAGAAAAGAGCGTGTTTTACATTCTCAGTGGGTCTCTTTTAGTCAATCTGAAGTCGAAGCTTATTTGTGGCATAACTTTTTATTGAAAAGATCTGAAAAAGGAATTGAGTCTTTTGAGGAAATCCTTGAAATGAATCACCATATGGCTTCAGAGGGTTTGCGCGTTTTGAACGAACATTTAGAACGATCCGAATACTTGTGCGGAGTTCACTTTAGCTTGGCCGACATAATAGTAGGTTGGACTATAAACTGGGCTAGAAGAGGTTCTTTGATATCTTCCTTCGAACATCTCAACAAGTACCTAGATAAACTTTTTGAGCGTTCTCATTGTGTTCTGGCTCGTTGATGCGGCTGCTCTCTAATCTCTTCTGGGTACTCCTTAATTGGAGGTAAAAAACTATCTACTCCAAAGAGCCCTTTCAATTTAAGAAGAAGATTAAAACGGTTGTTAGCAAAAACAGGGGTAACCACTTCAGTATTTTCAACAATTTAACGGCTCTTTTAATTTCTTTTCCCTCGTTTACCCATGGATAGGGAGTTGCCGGTACTGGTAAATCTAAAAATTCACAGAGAGGTTCCCATCCGTCCTGCGGTTGATGAACCAACAACCTGTCAGATGGAATATTCTGCTTCACCTCTGCGATCCGTCTATTAAAAAACTCGATCGCAAACGTTTTGTCTTCAAAGCGTCCCTCGAGCTCGTTGGCCCAAATGGTTTGTTCCACCATCTGAACCCATTTTTTAGCTGGAGGAACAAAAAACTTTAACCACCCTGGCACGTTAGGAGCGACGGTATAGATAGTCTCGCTAACACTCTGATACCAGGCTTCGGGGTCTCTAATCCCCATGACAATTTTGGCATCAGGGAATTCTTCGGACAGCTCTTTGTAGTAAGCTGCGGCTGGCCAGTCGACAGCAGCCTCAAATTTGTCGAAAACTAGTTTCCAGTTGACCTTTTCGCCCTTTGATGCCCGCAAGAACCAATCGATCTGTTTAGGGTCGATTCCAACCTCTTTCATGTGATGGCAAGGATTGAAGCCAAGTTGCTCCAAGGCTGTTTTTAGCGAAAGAGTGCCTGTCCTGCCCAAACCAGAACCTATAACTTTTAGCGCCATAAAAAGTCTCCTGAGAAGAAAGTTTGTTAACTAAATTTATCTAAGGCAACTGCTGAACATACAGTTAACTATTATTTTTTAGCGATTACTAAACAAATATGAAATCTACAGATTAATTTCGCATTCTTCAGATGGACTATCTTTAAGGAATAATAATGTTTTATAGTTTAAGACCAAATTGGAAAACATGAGAGGCAAATAAAAATACCTCGATACTTAAAATAATAATAACTAAGGGGAAACAAATGTATGACCTAAAAAAGTCAGTTGTTGCGGGTTTAACCATTCTATCGAGTTTTGGTTTAATAAAAGAAGCTTTCTCGGAAGTCGCGGACTCCGAACCGAGAAGGGTTATAGAAGAAATCGTGATCACCGCTGAACGCAGAGAGTCCTTCGTTCAGAGCACTCCTGTGGCAGTTACGGCTCTTAGTGCAGAAGACCGGGAAGAGCTGGGTTTAAGAAACATCCAGCAAATTGCCCAATTCACGCCGGGTGTAAGTTATCAGTCAAGCCCCAACCGCTTCACTATTAGAGGCATTGGGAGACAGACTAATGCTCTGGGTAGTGATCCTGGTGTCGCTACCTACTACGATGGGACTTACACTTCAGAAACTGCAGCGATCGGGCAGATACCTCTTTTTGTTGAGAGAACAGAAATATTGCGAGGTCCGCAGGGAACTTTGTTTGGCAGAAACGCGGTGGGTGGCCTGGTAAACGTGATCTCACGACGGCCAGAGGATGAGTTTGGCGCGGACTTTCAGGCTAGCACCAACGATTATGGCTTAGCCTTTTTTGCAACCTCTATAACCGGACCCGTTGCCGGCTTTGAAAACGTGAGCTATCGGTTAAATGCCTGGTCGAGCGACCAATCTGAAGGCTTTCAAGAAAACGAAGGTCCTGGTCCGGATGCGGGTTCCAGTGAGTCTTCTTTTGTGGAGCTCCAGATAGAAGCTGATCTCTCGGATCGACTCTACGCTTGGTTGAGGCACAACATGACGACCTGGGATTTTGTTCCGAACACCACTGCCATGCGTGCTCCGTATTCATCAACGGTCTTTCAGGGCGCATTAGCCCCCTTTAGCCAATATGGTCTCACGGATAATCCGAGCGTAGCGGATAACAGAAAAGTCAGGGCTAACTATGCAGGCTTAAACGATCTCAACAATACCTATCAAACTACTCTGAATCTGATTTATGCCTTCGACAACATGGATATCAAATACATTGGGTCATATGCTCAGTACGACTGGATATACACAGCTGATGGTGATGGTACGGATCAGCTTGGTTTTGATTATCCGCTGATAGACCCGGCATCAGGATTTCAATACGGATCCATTCCGGTTTCCACTGACTATGTGCTCGATATCGAGGAAGTGAAACGTTATATCAGTCATGAACTGCAAGTGCTCACTTCTAATGAGAATAGGATTCAGTTCGTAGGGGGCATCTACTTCTATGAAGAAGAAATCACCCAACCTTACGATGTCAGGCTTCCCAATGAGCCGGCACTTCAATTTCCTCTGAGTCTGGCTACCTTCATGCCCGTAAATCCCAATCCAGGCGGAACGGTTTATCGTCAACTTGGTAATGTTGAATCAGAACAGTTTGCGATTTATGGTCAAGTGGATATTGAAGCTACTGACAAACTAAACGTAACCGCAGGTCTACGTTATTCGAAAGATGAAAAGCTCGGTTATGAGGAGCAAAGATTAGTGTTATATAACCCATCCTTGGCACCCGGTATGTCTTTTGATGTCTCTCTAAATGGTAATGGACCGGTTACCAGGGGCGGGTTAGAAAAGGATTGGAGCGCCGTTTCAGGAAAACTGGGCTTTGATTATGAGTTAGGTGCCGATTCGATGATCTACGGGAGTATCTCTAAAGGTTACAAGAGTGGGGGAATGAACTTGGGAGGCCTTGAAGGTTACGATCCAACTCAACCTAGCGGTGTCAGTGCAACTAATACGCCTTTTGTGGAAGAGGAGTCTGTTTGGGCATACGAAGCAGGCTGGAAAAATAGCATGTTAGACAATCAATTGAGATTGAACTTGGCTGCTTTCTACTATGATTACGAAGACATGCAGGCCCCGATAAATTACAGAGACAGTAATGACATAACGCTGACCGACTTTGTTAATATTCCTGAGGCAACCAGTTTGGGATTTGAAGTGGAGGCACTCTGGTTGGTTTCAGATAGTCTGCAGTTGATCGCGAACTATAGCTATCTGGATACGGAACTATCGGAGTCTCTTATACTAGTCGATACAGCGCTTTTGGTACCTGAAGAAGTTAACGTGGAAGGTAACGCGCTGCCTAAGGCCCCCGAAAATAAGGTAACGATAGCAGCCAGCTACTATTTAGACACGGACGTGGGCACCTTTACTTTCTCAGCTAATTGGAACCATATTTCTGAGCAATACACCGGTTTTTTTGAAAGGGAGTTATATAACGTTGGGTCCTTTTCGACGGCGGGAGCCAGAATTATTTTCGACAATTTGGATGAAAGCTTGAGGATGATTTTGAGTGTTTCCAACATCACCGACGAAGATGCTCCAATAAACAGTCTCGGGTTTGCTGGAATCTTCAATAATTTCGCTAGGACCGAAACACCTGGGCTGCCTAGGATAGTTAGTTTTGAGTTAACTAAAAAGTTCGGAATGTAATCGAGACAAGAGAGGAGGAGTTATTGCTCTTTCCTCTCTTCTCACCCTTGTTGATTGCTAGCCGGTATACTAGTTAGCGGTTCTTCTTTGGCTAACCTGCCAGATTTCGCGTGCGCTGCAGTCTAGGATGTCCTCATAAGTAGCGAATAGCGCACTTCCACCCTCGCTCCCAAAAAACTCATCCATGGTCTGTCCCATAGCGGTTAATGATGGAAAGCCAAAAGTGAGCACGACGTCAGCTCTGTCTAAATCACTCGCAAAATTAGGTACCCAGATAAAGGAACTTACTCTGCTGTTAGTCATGCTGTTAGCGAAAGCGTTAAAATCTTCGTACCAGGCATCCAAATCCTTCATAGATTTTCCGTCGTTGAATGAGCAAGTCCAAATCTCGACCGGCCTTTGCTCTGCAGGCGCATGATCATCAGCCACGACCGCAGTCGAAATCGTTATCCCGCAGATAAATGCCAGTAAAATTGTTTTTATATTCATAACTTAAGTCCTTTAGGTTTTTTTTATAGGTAAATCGAACTTTGTTATCGTAACCATTTGATTGGAATATAAAAAATTATTTTTCCAGTTGCGATGCCTTATAGGCCAGCATTCAAGGTCTTAAAGCACCAATAAGCTTTGATTGGCTCTGATAGAATAGCGGGATTAGATCGAGGATAAACCAATTGACGATTTCACTGTCAAATTTAGATACTGATTTGAAATTTAGAGACCCTTTCGTTACTCAAGATGGTAGCCAAAGGGCTCACGTGAGTATGAAAAAGCTTGGGACCCTTTGGTTCAATACGGGAACGCTGTGTAATCTCGCATGTGAGAATTGTTACATCGAATCGACGCCGAGGAACGACCGTCTTTCATATCTCAGACTGGACGAGGTGGAGCCCTATCTAGAAGAAATTGCCAGAGAAGGACATCAAACCGATGAGATAGGCTTAACCGGCGGCGAACCATTCATGAATCCCGACATACTCGAAATTATTCGATCTGTTCTTGAACGGGGGTTTTCAAGTTTGGTATTGACCAATGGCATGAGGCCTATGATGAGACCCGCTATTCGATCGGGATTACTCAAGCTCAACACTGAATTTAGCGATAAACTCACGGTTCGGGTATCTGTTGATCATTTTGATCAAGTCATCCACGAGAAAGAGCGGGGTTTGGGTTCTTGGGCGCCTATGGTGAAAGGTCTTCGGTGGTTGTCGGATAACAACTTTCAAATCGCCGTCGCAGGTCGAACCCAGTGTAAGGAAACAGAGGAAGAGTTGAGAGAGGGGTTCTCACTGTTTTTCAAAAAGAACGAAATAAGCATCGATGCATGGAATCTGAAGGAGCTTACTCTCTTTCCAGAGATGGACGAAGGTTCCAACGTGCCAGAAATAACCACTGAATGCTGGAATCTTTTGGGAGTCTCACCAGACGATATGATGTGTGCTTCGTCGCGAATGGTCGTCAAGCACAAGGGCGACCAAAAACCCTCTGTCATGGCGTGCACGCTTCTCGCTTATGATAAAAGTTTCAATCTCGGCACTACTTTGGTGGAAGCCTCAAAAAGCGTTCAGCTAAATCACCCTCATTGTGCAAAATTTTGTGTGCTAGGGGGAGGTAAATGTAGTGGTTAGGGCTAGAGGCTTAGTGTTCTTTCGTAACTTGGTTCTACGAGAACCCGTAGATTAAACGGTAGAGAGGGAAGTCTAAAGTATCCTCTCTACCATCTTTCATAAAGGCTGTCGCTCAAAGTGATCCTCTATTGAGGAGCAGAATAGAACGTTTCACAATCTAGCCCCCACCCGTATTGGTACTCCCTTATGCCGCTTAAATCCTCGAGAATGCTTGTGAACCATGGCTGGGTGCGAGCGTCTAGTGCAGCGCCTAGTCTAGCGGGTGAGGCGGTTTGCATTGCTACCATGACCCCTCCAGCCCATCTTCCAGAATCAGGAACGAAGACTTGCATGTCAACGTCTTCAAACCCGTTTTCTTTCATCGCCGCATGAAGCTTGTCCACCATGGATAGGTATTGAGGGAGATCTGTTGTTTTGACCATGATGTTCCAGCTTGCGAATTTTTCATCAAGAGCACTGGCCTGGCGAGCCACACGATAATTATCCCAATCACGTATCGTTCTTGTGACTTGCATTTTGGCGACTTCTTTTGCTATCGCAGGATTGTTAGGGTCAGTCTTCCAGGCTGTCTCGTTAGAGTCAAAAAGGCTCCAAAAATATAAGTCACCCATCTCTTCGGCGCCGATTCGAGGCAAGCAAAGACCAACTGCCGAAGCGCCGTTAGTTTTTGCGATGGCCTCAGAGCTTCCTTTAGCCCAGTCGCGATATCCAGCGGTATCGTCTGTGTTAACGGTAATCAGGCTCATCACAGGTTCGGTGGAAGCGTAGCTAGAAAGGAAAAGTAAGGAAAAGATAACCAGTTGTGTAATTATTTTCATAGGTGGGTTCTCTACTAAGATTAGTGTTCGGCCAATTTAAGTACCAGA
>CAJWGQ010000151.1 GCA_913041025.1 uncultured Gammaproteobacteria bacterium
AACCCTGAGGCTGCCACATATATTTCAGGGTTTGATAAAAAATCGATAGATTTTGAGGTCAGGCTAGCAATTGATTGGGACGAAAGCATGCAAATTAAGGCTATCGCAGTCATAGTCATTCCATGACGGAGTAACACTTGACGGAATGACGAGATGTACTGACCGCCATTCGCTCTTCTCTGAAGCCGACCTTCTCGGAGTCTTTCTTGTGTTTCGATCTTTAATACCTTGATACTGCTGATTTGGTTTCTTGAGCTTAGTTCTGCGTGACGAGTGTACTTAAACAATGCTTTGGCTCAAGTTTAAATAATTTACTGATTACTACCGTGTTTTGCCTTTTTGATATTGCTCTAGTACTTTTGGTTCATCGGATGAAGGTGAAAATTAAATGGAAAAACTAACAAAGGAACAGATTAAGAGTCATGTCGAGTCAGTTTCAAAGGACGGTTATTCGATTATGGAAAACGCTATTAACAGTGAATTCCTGCGAGAAATCCGCGATGAACTGGCCCGTCTCGAAGAAGTTAGACCAGGAGGAGATATCCCTCCAGGACCATTTACCGGATTTGTCACGAGGCGTTGGTTCGACGTCTTAAACGATGCAGAAGTTTGGCAAAGAGTCGCAACGCACCCTTGGATCTTACAGGTAATGGAAGGCATTCTTGGAGAAGGCTTTTTGTTGTCGACCATGGGCAGTGCGGTAGTTGGCGATGGCGAGGAAGCTCAGCTAATCCATACAGATGATCAGGTTTATTTATTCCCAAGGCCACACCCCAATTTAGTCTGTAATACAATGTGGGCCCTATCTGATTTTTCCGAGACGACCGGCGCCACTAGGATTGTCCCAGGGAGCAACAATTGGGAGGAAGACCCAGATGGTCGAACATCTTACGACAGTATCTCGCTAGATATGCCTGCGGGTAGTATCGCCTTTGTTGTCGGAACCTGCTACCACGGTGCAGGGGCAAATCAGTCGGGTGCAGACCGCGTAGCACTGACGATCAATTATTGTAACGGCTCGATGCGCCAACAAGAAAACCTCATGTTGGGAATACACCCTTCGCGTATGTTGAGTTTCTCCCCAGAGTTACAAGATATTCTTGGTTTTAAAATATGTAAGGGAGCGGGTCATATTTTCGCTCAAGATCCAAGACTAGAAATGAATAGGCATTTTGGCGCTTTATCTCGTGAAGATCCTTATTTGACTGTGCGTGATACGCTTCATAGCGAGCGAGTTGCTGGTGCTGCCTCAGCAGAGTCTGATCCGGCTTAAGAGGATGAGGAAGAAGCGCTTACTTTTAAATAGTTGGAGCAGAAAATGAAAACCATCGGTGTGATAGCAGTTATTGGTGGGTGGCTCACTTTAACCTTTTGGGGCATGAAGATTGGCATTGTGGCGTCGGAGTCTCTTTTTTTAAAAGTTGGAGTTGGTGCTCTCTGGTTAGGATTTCTTATGCTTTTGATTATTGCTTTAGTAGGGCGTGACAAAGAGTCTAAGAGCGATCCACATAACGATGTGGAACTCTAAGTACTCGCATCCTTAGCATTATCGAACGAGAGCAGGAACGGTAAGACACTAAATCCCCAGGCAGGGGTTACTATCCATAATTATCGAGGGATTTTTCTGCGAGCCTTCGCCACACATTAGAATGGGCCCAATTTCGAGCTTTGATTAAGTAGGCTTTACCAATAGGGTCTCCCAGTAATCTGAACGCCTCACCAAGATGAAAGTTGATTCTGGGTGACCAAGGTGCATGAGCTTCGGCGACTTTTAGATAGTTGACAGCGCGACCGGGCTGTCCTGAATAAAGCTCAATGACTCCCAGTGAAAAGATTGCCTCGATGTTGTCTGGATCACTCTCTAACGCCTCTCGAATCAAATCGGCG
Source organism: uncultured Gammaproteobacteria bacterium (assembly GCA_913041025.1). Next base: position 1,888 of record CAJWGQ010000151.1, read on the forward strand.
GCCTCTTTCCACTGGTTGATACAAGCTCGAGAGCTGGGCTCGCAGGAACGTACTAGTAACGAAGCCTCTGCGACCTGAATAGCGGGATTGCGGCCCCTTAGTTTTCTGGCCATCGAAAGATAGTTATCTGAGCTCTTTGAATTGCCGCTTAGCGAGTGCAATCTCGCCAGTTCGAGCATGGATATATGATCTTTGTCATCGTTTTCAACGATTTGAAGTTGGTGATCGATCGCTCCGTTGAGATTCGTCTTCTCTGCTGCCGCCGACAGCGTGCGATGTACTTCTGTCTTTGTTAAAGCGCTCGTTGTCACTTGTGTTTTGGATTGGTCTGCACTGAAGGTCAAACGTTGGGGGGTTTTTAGTTGCGATTGATGCTTCCATAGAGCATCAACCAACTCTTTGGGTGTCGCATCGAGCGAGGAGAAAAGAGAATTTGATTGGTTTGATAGATGTCGATTGAGCGCTTCTATCGAAAATCTCGGATCAATATTTTCATTAAAATGAAAAAAGTTGGCTAGTCGGTGACTATCATTGTAGAAGTTGTGAATAATTCTCAGGTTAATGTTGCGCAGATTTCTTCGTTTAAGATGCTCCACCAGCCAGGCTTTTCTTACCATTTTTGTGGATCGTTTTAACGGAAAACTCGCCGTGGGTTTGGGCGTTTTGAATTCCGCGTGTATGGTTTTGTCTTTGAGAGTAAGAGTCGCCTCGGATAGCATTGTTGCCATCCCTTCTTCGTACCAAAGTGGATAGTTAATAGAGGTGTGACGCATATGATAGTGGGCGAGCTCGTGCTTCAGATTTTCTAAAAGGTCGGTTTCTTTTTTGGTGGATGGCGCGGCAACGATAAGAACTCCGTCGAGTTCCGAATTAGTATAGGAGGCAAATTTTCTTGGTTTTACCGTGTCGTCAAAATCGGTTTTGTTTGCGAAAACTATTAACTGAAGAGGGATCGAGTAATTTTCTCTTACAGGTAAAAATGTTTTACTAAACTGCGAAAAGAGGCGGATGGATTGTTCCAGCTCCAGGGCTTCAGATCCAGTGAGGTTAGTAGAAAAGGCTAGAGTTCCGTTATCCACACGAATCCAGGGGTCTTCATCCGGAGCTGTAAATGCAACATTCACTATCGATAAATTGAAAAAGAATGCGACAATCAGCTGATGAAATTTGCTCGATCGGTTAATCATTTATTCCGTATTTTATTGCTCGTGATTTTATTCGTTTCAGGGACTTCTAGTGTGGCTCAGATGCCGGATAAGATGCAATGTGTACCAGGCAAAACGGTTGGTCTGCACGACTACCCAACCACCTTGGAGCATTATGAGCCCGTTGTGTTTGAGGAATCTTCATTCAGATTGAATCTCAATAAAACGTTGACCCGCTTTGCACCTGATGACAACAAAGACTTTGTCTATCTCACGTTCAAAAATGCAAACAAGCTTACTGAATTAACTTGTGAGCCTGTGCTCGGTGCGAAGGGCGCTCGTGGACTCAGCTGTGTCGATAAGCCACCTGCAGAGATGCTGCTGATCAATCTAGACAATTTACGGTTTACGAGAAGCTCTATCGGAGGCTGGACGTTTCTGGGTGCAGATAAAATAAACGCAGGCAACTCTTTGTTCGTCGAGTATGGTCACTGTAAAGGTCGCTAAACGGCGACCTATGCGCTGATCAATCTAACTGAGAACGTTTTGGCGTTATTTCCGATTTTTCCAGAACCGCCGCCTCATCGAGAATTCGCTCGATCGTCGTGTTGCTTGCAGCCCGGCGGTTGGTCGGATTTTTAGCGGTAACGTTGATTTCCTCAATGCTCTGTATGCGCTCCTTTACAGCGAGGCTGGCCACCTGAACAACCTTGGCCTCATTGCTCAACGCAGAGCTGGAAAAAACGACTAAAGTTACTAAAAAGAAAAACATTTGCATTTTTTTTCCTTATATTTTACTCAATGGTCGAAAGATACTCTTTACGATGATCCCATACCGCGTGCTCGTTCATCGCGTAGATCCAACGATAACCCATATGTGAATTTTTTTTAATAGGGTAATTTGAATCTAATAACCAGATCGAGTTGTCTGGTTGGCGCAGGGCAAGAACCGCGTGATAACCAAACAGTTTGTCGGAGTAGGTCACGACTACTCTAAGGTCAGAAATGTTCATGCCAAGTTCTACTAACATAAAATATTTTGCCGTCGCATAGTCCTCGCAGTCACCGCCTTCAATTAAAAAGTCGTACAAGGTTTTCCAAGAAGTTCTTGTGACGCCGGTTTGTAACCCCTCGCGGTCATAATGCCTAATCACTTTGTCATCATCGTAAGGCGTCCTATTGATGTAACGGTGCACAAGTTCAATTTGCTCTTCCCTTGTAAGGTGTCTTGCTTGTTCGATGATGTAACTGTAGCTACGCAGTTTGCCGTCACAGTTCAATGGTTCATTTTCACATTTAAGCAAGTTCGATTTTTGTTGTTCATGCTTGACCACGGTTTGCCACCAAGATGAAAAATCACTTGCCTCTGATAATTGGTGCGACTCGTAGAATGGATACTGATTAAGTTGTGAGCTGGTTTGGCAGGCGCTCAAAAAAGGCAGGCTCCCACAAAGACAGAATCTAATGACTAAAATTAAGCGACTGACCATTTGTAAGACTGGTTTGATGCTGTAACAGTGAATTGAGAGAATTAACTTAACTGATTTAATCTCGCTTTTAAATCTCTCGGGGATTTTTTGACATTGGCCTTGGTTATGACCCACTGGTTATATCTTAATAATTAATGAACCTAAGAATTGTTGGCTTCGTCTATGCCTCGTATCCATAATCTCGGCTGCGGAAGAAGAGGTTAGCGTTAGTCACTAAATCTTTGTGAATGACCACGTAGTAAATAACTCAGTATTGGATTACCAAGTTTAATGAATGCAGTTAATGGATCTCTGATAGACCTGATCGGAAAAACTCCGATGCTCAAAATTAACACCTTTGATACAGGGCCTTGTGAGCTTTATCTTAAACTTGAAAACCAAAATCCTGGAGGATCGATTAAGGATCGGATTGGGTTGTCAATTATTCAGGAAGCAGAGAGGTCCGGTGAGTTACTTCCTGGGGGGACGATCGTTGAGGCTACAGCCGGAAACACGGGCATCGGGCTTGCCCTGGTGGCCGCGTTAAAGGGATATCAGTTGATTCTCGTCATTCCGGACAAGATGAGCCGTGAGAAGATCCTCCACTTAGAGGGGCTCGGGGCTAAAATCATTATCACGCGCTCTGACGTGTCGAAAGGTCACCCCGAATACTATCAAGATCTTGCCAAGAGCATTGCAGAACAAACTCCTAATTCATTTCTGGCTAACCAGTTTTCAAATCCTGCCAACGCGCTTGCGCACAGAACGACTACCGGTCCAGAAATTTGGGATCAAATGAATGGAGAAGTTGATGCCATCGTGGCTGGAGTTGGTTCCGGGGGTACGGCAGCTGGATTGGCCGAATTTTTTAAAGAGAAAAAGTCGGATATTGAGATGGTCATTGCCGACCCCGAGGGTTCGGTGGTGGCTGACGCTGTGATCAGCGGCCACTACAAGTATGAGGGCGGTTCTTGGATGGTAGAAGGAGTCGGAGAGGATTTTATACCCACAAATGTGGACCTTTCCCTTCTCGATGACGCGGTCACGGTTAAAGATTCAGAGGCCTTCGGCACGGTAAAAGAGTTACTTCAAAACGAAGGCATATTAGCCGGCTCTTCCAGTGGGACTCTCATAGGCGGGGCGATCAAATGGTGTCAGAAACAGACAACTCCTAAGAAAGTGGTGACCTTTGTATGTGATACGGGAAACAAGTACTTATCCAAGGCTTTCAACAAGGCCTGGCTCAAGGATAACGGTCTAGTGAGTTTGCCTAAACATGGCAATTTGTTGGATCTAATTAGTAAGCGAGCAGACCAAGGCGAGATGGTAAGCGTGACGACAGAGAACACTTTGCTTACCGCTTACAATCGAATGAGAGGATCAGATGTCTCTCAACTTCCTGTGATCGATGACGGACGCTTGGTTGGGATATTGGATGAAGAAGACTTACTGATGAATGTTTATCGTAATGAAAGTCTTTTCTCTGAAACAGTAAGCTCGGTGATGGTTTCGGAGCTTGAAACCCTCGACGTTCAATCCGACGAAGCCAAACTTTATGAAACTCTATCCAACGGGAAGGTTGCGATTATGTTTGATAAGGAAAGTTTCGTAGGTTTTATTACAAAAGTTGATCTGATTAACAGATATAAAAGTGCTTTTGCATTAGGCTAAGCGCAATGGAAAAAGATGATCAGAGCTATCAATTCGCCACTAAAGCGATTCACTCGGGACAAGAGCCGGATCCAACTACAGGAGCGGTGATCGGACCAATTTATGCGACGTCGACTTACGCGCAGGAGAGCCCGGGTGTCTTCAAGGGCTATGACTACTCAAGAACCAGTAACCCCACCAGAAAATCGCTAGAGGATTGCATTGCGGACCTAGAGTCGGGTGGGACAGGATTCGCCTTTGCTTCTGGTATGGCGGCTACAGCGACAATCCTTGAGATGCTCGACTCAGGCGATCACGTTATCAGCATGGATGATGTCTACGGAGGCACTTACCGTTTATTTGAAAACGTTCGTAAAAGGTCGGCGGGTATCGAGTTTTCGTTTGCGAACTTAAGCGATCCAGAGAGCCTCGGGGCTAATTTAAAAGAAAACACGAAAATGATTTGGGTTGAAAGCCCGTCTAATCCGTTATTGAAAATAGTAGACCTTCGTGCAGTAAGCGCATTTGCAAAAGACCATGGACTAATTACGGTTTGCGACAACACCTTTTGTTCGCCATACATTCAAAAGCCAATCGAGTTAGGTTTTGACGTAGTAGTTCATTCGGCTACTAAGTACCTAAATGGGCATTCTGATGTGGTTGGTGGAATTGCCGTTTGCTCGAAAGAACGCCAAGATTTGGCCGAGCAGCTTGGCTTTCTGTCCAATTCAGTTGGTTCCATCATGAGCCCGTTTGATAGCTTTTTGGTACTTAGAAGTTTGAAAACTTTACCGGTTCGAATGCAGCGACATTGCGAAAATGGGGCGGAAGTTGCTGCGTTTCTTCAATCTCATGAAGCCGTTAGCCGAGTGTACTATCCTGGTTTGTCCGATCATCCTAATCACGCAGTCGCAAAATCTCAGATGAATGG
>CAJWGQ010000152.1 GCA_913041025.1 uncultured Gammaproteobacteria bacterium
TCATCTGATTCTGGGAAACACCTAACAGTAAACGACGATTCGCATAATCAACAACAACTAACTTATTTTTCTGGTCCACTCTCGCCGTTTCTAGAATCTTAATGGAGCCTGAAGATAGACCCAAACCGTTTAAATTACGCGCCTTCAGAAACCAGAGGGCTGCCAGTAACAACCCAATAACAAAAACGAAGCTGAGAATCGCCGGAAGGAAATCAAAATTGTCCACTTTTTTAAGCCGGCTTTATACGATCCAGTGGCGCGACAATTTCAACAACGGTAATACCATATTTCCCTTCGGTAGTTTCAACTACCTCTCCTTTTGCAATGACCGTGTTGTTAACCTTAATATCCATTAGTTCGCCTGCCGTACGGTCTAGTTCTAACAGGCTTCCCTGTGACAATTTGAGCAAATCTTTTAGCTTCAGCGTGGCGCTGCCTACCTCGATCGTCAAATTAATCGGAATGGCCTGAATGACCTCCTGGTCTATTGCTGAATCAACCGCCTGTTCCAGAACCTCCTCGGCCTGAGCCTCGGCATTTTCTTCGACAGGCTGCTCTTCGTTTTCACTCATCATCGTCTCCCGCCATAACGGTTTCAGTTATTTTCACTGCTGCTTGTTTTCCTACACTTCCGATATCCGCCTTAAACACAGGAAACCCATTAACAGATACTTCTGCATTATCAGGCACTCTGAACGGAAGAACATCTCCAACCTTCAAATTTCTCAACTGATGGAGGCTGATAGGCAATTCACCCGCTTTTACGTCTAAGTTGAAGGGAACCTCATCCATGGAATCGGACATGTCTTGTCTCCAGTCCTGGTCGGCCTTGCTGTTCGGGTCAATCACCTGCAGCCGCCTTCTCAGCGCATCCCGTTCCAGTTTCAAATCCGTATATAAATAAACCAGATCCACAAAGCCCAGGTTTTCATCGGCTCCGATACTCTCAAACCGATTCACCACAATAAAATCTGAGTCCCCTGCTATATTCGCAAATTGCGGGTTCTCTTCGTGACTACGCAGCTCACAGCTTACCCGCAAAAACGGAGACCAAGCTTCCTGCAAAGCTGAAAAAACCGTATTGCGGATCTGATCGATTACCGCTTTTTCGGTCGCTGTAAAGGCGCGGGCGCCTTCGACGATCGTCAAAGACTTCGCACTACCACCAAACCAATTGTCTAGACAGCTAAAGATAACCTGCGGATGAATTAAACACAGCACATCATTACGAAAAGGTGGCATGCTGAAAAGGGTAACAGAAGCAGTTTGAGGGAGCTGCTGTATGTAATGGGCATAGTTCATAAAGGTTACCGTGCCCTCTTCGAAGCGAGCGTTATACCTCAATGTTTCCAACATACCTGTCCGAAAGTTACGGTGGAACAGTTCACTGATCTGTTCCAGAGACCTCATATTAATCCCCGAACCCGTCGTGTCTTCGGCTAAAAGATCTAGTGATTTATATTCCTGCCCTAGGTTATAGCCCTCACCCTCGAGGGCGCCCGAGGAAACTAACTCCCCGATCGCATTCATCTCCTCTTCTGATAGTAATTTGCCGTCTTCAGCCATCTCTTTCCTATCGCAGGATTACTGCATCACAAAAGATGTGATCATCACATCACTAATCGGGTCGGTAGTAAGTTTTTCATGTTTTTCTAAGACCGAGTTAATAGCCATTCGAATACTATCGCTTAATTCCTGCTTACCTTGTCTAGTATTTAGCTGGTCCTCGGAAAATTCCATAAGCTCCATGAGTACTGCCGATTTGATTGCAGGCATGTGACGAGGGACCATTCCAATCGTTACGTTTGCATTTAATGGCTCCGTCTCTTCACTAAACATATCGTCAAATTCAAAATGAGTTGCAACACTAAACCCCACTTGAACTACTTTTCTAGAGTTCTTTACGTTTGCGGTAAAACTATCTGGGATAGCAAAGTAACTAACCTGGAATTTCTTATCGATCTCTAGGGTCTTCGGCTCCATAGCGCCGGCACTTTCAGTTTCTTCTATTTCTTCTTCAAGAGCAGCGATCGCTTCTTCGGCTTGTTCGCCCTCCGGTTTATCATCAAAAAACCCGACGAAAAACAAGGTCCCTAAAACTGAACCAACACCCACAAGTAAAACGAGCAAAACAACTAATATGATTTTTAACATACCGCCGCCGCTTTTCTCTTCTTCTGGTTCGATATCTTCAACTTCTGCCATGCTTATCTCCTAGTAGCACATCCGTTCGCTTAAACAAAAACGTCCAAGCCGTTAATGCTGGCCCCTTGGCCATCTTTCAACGCAAATTCTTCAGCAAGCAAATCAATCGCGACCTCTAATGAATTATCCGGTTTTTCTGATTCACTACCAGATTTTTCTTTATCTCCCATCGACAAATTGACGCTCTCCTGCTGATCGTATAGTTCAGCCAAAGTCGCTCTTAACTTTGGCAACGAATCTTGCAGCAACTGCCTTGCTACAGGATCGTTAGAATTAATTTGACCCTCGATTCCCTTTTCACCTATATCAAGAGAAATATCGATGTGTCCAAGGGTCGATGGGTGCAGGTTCAATTTCACATTCCAGGAGCCATTATTAATCGCTAAAGACAGTCTTTGGCCCAAAACCTCTCCAAAACGCTGACTCCAGTTCGTATATTGCTCTGTCCTTAGAAACCCATCCCTTATATCTGCTTTACTCGTTAACATTTCACCAAAACTAGAAATCTCTTTCGCCATAATCCTAGGTCTGCCGTCAACATCCTGACCTAGATCTTGAACCACCAAGGCCGAAGCTCTTCGAGGTTCCGCTAGGTTTGATGTCAGCATTTCGTTACTTTCTACCGGATTTTGATGATTGATATCCGCCAAGGGATTATTCAAGTCTCTCGTGACGAAAGCTTTCAAAGATTCAACAGAAGGAAACCGCGGCCCTTTCTCACTGAGCTTGACCTCGGATTTGTCTCCAACAGCCAACTCAGCGCGCTTACTAATTCCATTTTCGTCTTCGACGCTCTTTTGATCGGCGAAGTCTCTAGTGGGCTTGATGCTTTTATCAAGACTAAGACCATCGACCGTCTTATCTTTCTGACCTATTGTTTTGTTTAAAAGCTGTCCTTCATTGGTTTTTTCTACCCCTATCTCAGACTCTCTCGTTACTCGCGGTAATCCACCACCTGGATTTAATCTAGCTTCACTCATTCGATCAGAGCTCGAACGATTTATCCCAAGATGAGCATTTTGGGTAATTAACTGTGCCGTCGAGAGCTCACTAATGTTTCTAGTCGCAGCTCCTTTAACAAAAAGTTGTCCTGGTTCTTTGGACAGCTGTTCAGGATTAACGCCTTGTCTTGGAAGACTAGTTCCTACCAATACCTGATCGATTTTTGCTTCCAAACTTTCCCCATTACTTTGACCAGGCATGCCGATTTCAGATTGCTTGCCTGAAAAATCTAACGCTGAGCGCTTCCCAGTCTCGGCTATCTCTGATGCGGCAGTCTTATCTGTTTGACCCTGGCGCCTGACAAACTCACTTAGACTAGAATCATTAACCAATGGTCTTGCTGTAGTTAGTATGACCCGGCCTATCTCTAAAGCTCGATCATGCACGGTCAACGTGGGCAAGGTCTTGCCGATATCTGAGTCGACTCCCTCTTTTAAAGAGCCATTCTCCGCCGTTACAATTTCTTGGTCGTCTTCTGGATCTGCCTCAGCACTATTGCTATCTTGGCTCTGCTTTTCTCGCGAGTTCTTAGCAACAGTATCTCGCAGACTCACCTGATCGGAAAAAATTCGTTTAAAATCAGACGGTTGAGTATCATCACCAATTTTCGAGTTCGAAGAAAAATCACTCTTCGGGGAAACTTCAGGAGATATCTCTAGGGTGGAAAACAGCAAATCATCCGCCATGGTTAAAAGCCACAATCTTAATTTATGTTCATTAGAGCAATTACTATGCCACCGGTGTTTTCAAGTTGAGCCATTCCCCAGATACATGAGTCACCGCTAAACTGAAATTAGGTTTAGGTTTTAGAATGCCTTAAGGAGTTGGAAAGGTCCCTCTCCCGGTTTTCCTTTCTGACAGTCTCAAGTTCGTCCTTGTCTTCAGCTCTTTGTTTCAAGGTTTCAAACTTCAGTCGTTCTTTCTCAAGTTTCACGAATTCTTCACCAATCTGTGCCTTTTCGTTTTGAACGCCTCTGGCTTCTCTTTTTATCAGACTCAGTGTCTTATCCAAATGGATCATGAATTTGCGCAGCCTCGTTGCTTCTTCGATATCATGATCTACTCGCTCGAGATCGATTAGGTTTCGTGAGTATTGCATTTTAAGAGTCAATATCTTGTCTTCTTTTTCTTCCAGGTCTGATTCCTTCGCCTGAATAGCTGCTAACGCTAGCTTCACGTGTTCCAATTTTCCAGACACTTGCTCGAGCAACATCTGCCATTGTTGGCTTTTTTGTCGAAGCGTCTTACTCACTTCCTATAAAATCCACTAAGCCGCCGAAAGACTCCTCAATGCTCGCGCGTTCATCCATCGACTGCCTCAAAAAATCTTCCATCAAACTTCTCAACTCGATCGCGCGATCGATGTCGGGATTTGTACCTGCACTGTAGGCGCCTACCTGGATCAAGTCTTGATTCTGTTGATAAAGCGTCCAAAGCCGGCGAAACCGGTTCGCCAGAGAAAGGTTTTCATTTTCGACGATGATGGGCATTAATCGCGAGATCGATCCTGCTAGATCAATTGCCGGATAGTGGGCGGCATCAGCAAGATCCCTCGACAGGACCACCTGGCCATCTAGGGAAGCTCTAGCCAGATCAACAATGGGATCATTTAGATCATCACCCTCGGCCAATAAAGTGTAAATTGCGGTTATGGAGCCTTGATCGGCTCTGCCAGTACCCGTTCTCTCTATTAGATTGGGCAATAAGCTAAATACTGAGGGGGGGTAACCCTTCGCTGTAGGCGGTTCGCCAACCGCCAACCCTATCTCACGCTGTGCATGAGCAACCCGAGTTAAACTGTCGACTAACAAGAGCACATCTTTCCCCTGAGCTCTGTAGTGTTCTGCATAGAGATGGGCTAAATGGGTAGATCTGATTCGTAACAAAGGTGACTGATCCGCCGGCGCAGCAACTACGATCGCCCTGGTCATGCCTTCTTCACCAAGTGTATTTTCTACAAACTCTTTAACTTCACGCCCTCTTTCGCCGATCAAACCTATCACGACAACGTCCGCAGCGGTAAATTTGGTGAGCATCCCCAATAACACACTTTTACCCACACCTGATCCAGCCACCAAACCAATCCTCTGCCCGCAACCAACAGTCAGCAATCCGTTAATTGCCCGCACGCCAACATCTAGAACACGATTAATCGGAGTTCTTTCCATCGGATTAACGGGTTCTCCAGCTAAGCTCAATTTAGACTCGCTCAAAACCGGACCTTTGCCATCCAGGGGCTCACCCAGGGGCCCAACAACTCTGCCAATCAGCGAATCACTTATATTCGCAAAATCCGCCTCAGACTTAACGTAGACTTTATCGCCAGCCTGAAGTCCGCGCGAATCCCACAGGGGCATCAGATATACCACGCCTTCTTGAAATCCAACCACTTGGGCCTCGACATATTCGTTATCTGTGTCGCTCTTTAAAATTCTACATACAGAGCCGACCGACGCCTTTAACCCCTTAGCTTCTAATGTCAATCCAACTATACGAGTTAGAAATCCGCAATGTCTAGGTGGCACCTGCCGGAGAGTGTCGATTATGTGATCTACTTCAAACTCAAAACGAGACTGGAAACTTGCTTCAGGTTCACCCATCTTCTTCAACCGGACCTTCAGAAAAACCTGGCTCTTCTGGCGCAGGCGGCTCTAGAACAAAGGAGGTCTCTTCCTTTACTTCACCAGAAGCTAAATCGTTTTCCAGGGAATCTTCAGCATCCGCCTTTCCTGTCGGTACCTCCTCGTCTGATGGCTCTAGACTATTCTCGATTTGTTCAGGTGGTTCATCCTGCAAATTTTGATAAGAATCGTCAGGCATTTGATCCGCTATCAAGGCATCCGGACGACCACCTTGCGGAGGCGAGCCTGATTCAGGGAATTTCAGATCGAACACTTGACTTGCTATCTCGGTAATCCGGTCTTCAAGCAGGTCCTCAATCGATTTATCTTCTGTCGACAACCTGATACTTCCATCAGCTAATTGTTCAGAAATTCGAATGTCGCAGTTTTCAAACAAGCCTTTGAACTGTTCGTCAGTCATTCTGCGGTGCCAGCCCGGGGAAACTGTTATGACCACATCTTCTAATTCGTTGGGTTCAAGCTCGTTAACCACCCTTTCCACTAGGTTATTGATGGATTGATGCGAAAGCTGAAGCTCTGCACGAGCAATGAGCTCCGCCAGCCTGACAGCCAGACGCTTTAGGGGGTCTGCTAAGACATTATGCTGTATCAGTCCCTCTTTAACCGAAGACATAAAACGCGCGATTTCATCCTTTGCTTCTATTTCGAATTGTTGTTGGCGATCCGAAAATTCTTCTTGCGCTAACCGCTGGCCTTCGGCTCTTCCCTGCGCCTGGCCCTCGGCAAAAGCTTGTTGTTTTGCCGCCTCAACATCTTGAGTCGACACCTTTGATTGTTCATTTTCAAGAGGTTGTAGAGGTTCTATCACCTCTTCTGCTTCTTCTGGCAACGAATCTGATTCTAAATCGGCCTTTTCTGTTCGATCAGCCAAGGAAACCTCTTTGAATGCAGGCGAATCTAAACTGGGCGCTTCGTTCTTTGAAAACAAAGAGTCAGAATTCATCCGCTTAACGAAAATATCGCTGGGCGCCCACTCTTCAAGGAGCTCGCTATCAGACAAAATCACCACCATCTGACGAAGCTAGGACCAGATCTCCTTTGTCCTGCATCTTTCGAGCGGTTCTAATGATATCTTTTTGTGCTTCATCGACATCGGTCACACGCTGCGGAGGTAATTGTTCCATTTCATCGAGGAACATTGCGCCGGCTCTCTGAG
>CAJWGQ010000153.1 GCA_913041025.1 uncultured Gammaproteobacteria bacterium
CCTTGATGGCCTTTTACTCGGCTCCACTGGAGGGGAGTAATCTGGCAGCGCAGTTAATGAAATCGGGAACTGAGGTGGAAATTGACTGGTCAGATGCCGAAGAAAGCGCGATTTATACTTCAATAACTAGAGTCAGATTATTAAGTCTATTAAACAGTTATAATATTTACAAATTTGGATTAGGAATTGACGAGCAGAATGTTCAGAATATCTTCCTAGCGGCAGCACGAATCTATGATAATTGTCCATTACGAGAGGTAGTCATCCAAAGGTTACCAGGAGACTTTTTGCTTGAGGTGCAAAAACGATCTACTAATGATTGCTCTATCGAAGGGTAGCAACAAAACTACCAAGCTGATCAACTCAGCCGTTCTCTACATCTTATTAGTATTTGCACCACCCAGTATCTTTGAGATTGCAACGTAGAAATTATTCTGCAAAGTATTTGGAAGACAGAAACGGAAAGTAGTGAAGTAGATTTTGCATGAATCTCTAGCCCCGTTTCACAGCCCATTTCAAGAGCGACCAACTCCGTCAACCAGCGGTGTATGAGGCCATGTAGAAACATCAATGCTTTCCAGATTCTGAGGAAATATTGAAAGCTCGGTTGAAAGGAGTTTGGAGACTTTTCAGTTTGCATCCTCAAGCTGTCGACTTTCTAATTGTTCACGATAACTATTAAGAACATCAACGTTGTTTAGCGGATCAAACACTGAAGGATCCGAAATACCTCTGCAATCACCTACAATAGCATCCTCTGCCAGTTCAACTAGTCTGTTATCTAATTGGCTCTTTCGGAAGTTGAAAACCTCTCTTGCAGTACAGCGTGCCATCATATTCTTCAAGGCATTGTGCTTCGCGGCCCAGATACCTTCTTCCATCAGTCCGAGATTGTATTGAACAACGTCATTTTCAAGAATAAAAAAAGAAGCGTGCATAAAATTCCTAAACACGTAGTCTGACTCTGGGGCGGCGGCAGCATATTCAAATCCCGCCTCCGTCATTGTATTGATTATATCAATAAACACCGACATACGGTTTTGTTGTTGAGCAGCTAAGGCGATTTGTTGCGACTGTCGCATCTCCAAGCCAACAAAGACCAATCCGGCCAAAACACTCAGCATACCCAAGAGTTGAACCCATGTATCTGAATTGATCGATTTCATGTCCGTCTTACCTCTCGAACCTTCAACGGCAATACACGTTAGCTAAATAACCGCTGATCATCAACCTAATTAAGATATGTCGGCATGAAGTCTTATTTGAGGAATCGGCTTGCGCAGAAGTGGGCTGGAGGCAGAACCGGGTCGCTTTCATCTGAGAGCCTGGAGGAGGGTATATGGCAAAAGGCCCGTATATATTGAGGATAGACTTCTTAAAAAACCGCCTCACCCAATACCGATACAAGGTAACAACAAGATGAGGCGGGATCTCAGTTAGGAGCAAACAATAACGAAGTGTGGGCAACTCGGCAGATTTAAACGTACTAGCTGTCCATAGTGACAGAACGTTTCCAGAATCTTATATATTAGCGGTATGGGGCAGATAGGAGAGGCATTTACTACCCCCCTAGGTAAAGAAAGGAACTGAGAACCCGATAGGTTCTTCAGAGGATATGAGTTTGCTTATTAGCTCATTTCTCTACTCCTTGATGATAGTAGCTTATGAGCGGCATACTCTTTAATGTGGGTTGAAGAGATGCCGCTTTCTTATTTTATCCCTCTTTTAAATTCACTCTAGTAAGTCTGTAAGGGTACTAATAGTTATATAAGGGCAGCTTGGGCCTCCCCCCCTTATTTTTAAGCCCCCCCTGACGTGCAGACATTAAGGCTAGGTTGGGGATTATTCCTTAAAATTCCAGGATATTCCTTGAGGCTTGTGCGGAGCCAACCATGTCTTTACAGGTTGCCTCAGGCAGACCACTTGCCTGATTGATTCAAGTGATAGCCAAGACTTCTATAGGTTGAGTCGAGCAAGCTTTGTCCTCTTACATTAAGTGCGGTTCCCTCTCCCATCGCATTCATACAATATCCAAAGGACATTCTAGACCCCGGGTCTGCAAGCCCAATAGAGCCACCAAAACCAGGACACCCAAAAGCTTCTTCAGACATTAATATGGAATCTTGATTGCCTGGTTTGCCAGAACGGTTGTCCATAGCTTTTGTAAATCCTTCGCTGAATCTCATCGGGACCAATAATGCTTTATCCAATTCGGATGCGGTGCTGACGTTAGACATTCGCCGTAATTGATCTTGGTCAACAAACCGAGTTCCGTTTAGTTCCCCCCCACAGGCAAAAGGCGCATATATACCTGCAAGCCCTCTAGCTGTTGCGAGACCGCCTGCAGCAGGTATTTCCGACTTCAACGCAATTGGTGTTTGGAACCTCTCCATATGCCCGCCATCATTATTAAACAACTTCGCCTGAATTCCCTCTGGATTCGCTTCCACACTTAAGAAGAAGTCAGCAGCTGGCTCTGTTTGTTCTGGGAAAATCATGGTGGCCACATTATCCATCTGGTGCTCTTCGAGTCCCATATAAAACTCAAGACCGAGTGGTCCAGCAAACTCTGACCTTAAAAATTCACCAATCGTCTGACCAGTAACGCGACGAAGAATCTCTCCGCACAAAAAACCCTTTGTCAGACCGTGATACCCCTGGTCTGTTCCCGGCTCCCACCACAGCTCCGCGTCCTCAAGGATTTTGGTTATCAGTGTCCAGTTATAGTATGCATCTGCTGGCACAGGCTCTTTGATGGCTGGTAATCCCGCAGTATGATTTAAGAACATCTTAACTGTTGTCGCTGCCTTACTTCCGACACCGTACTCAGGCCAATATTCGGAAACAGGAGCATCCAGATCCAAAAGCCCTCTAGAGGCCAATGTATGCAAACAGATCGAAGTCGCTCCTTTGGTCGAAGACCACACCACAGGCATGGTTTCCTTAACCCAAAGCTTTCTCGATTTTGCATCTGCAACACCGCCCCACAAGTCTACTACTGTCTCACCGTCTAAAGTTACAGATACTCCAGCACCAACCTCTCCGCGAGAATAGAAGTTTTGCGAAAACTCTTCCATGACACGCTCAAAGCGAGAATCGTAATATCCCTGCACGGAAATCAGGCCATCTGGCGTTTCTAATTCTTGATAATAATCTTTCATTCGGTCGCCCTTAGAATTTTTGGCGTGGATGGGGTTGACTCATTAAAACTTCAGCTTCTAGTTGTTAAAAGGAATGGAGCCGCGATTTGAAGTAAATCCACTCTCTGCTTTTTTGCTCAATGCGCTTAAATATCAGTCTTATTTCCCCACTCAAAAACTGAGAGGCCGTTTTCGATACCGCCATCAAGCAGATCCCCAGTCTTATCCAGATCACCCTGAGCAGTTCGCCAAGCGACATAATTATCATGATCAGCGAATGTGACCCACTCCTCGACCAAGGTATAGGAGGCGGCGGACTCATCTGCATACACATCTACGTTGATACAACCCGCGAAAGCACGGGTATCGTCCAAGACAGCTTTAAAGAAGTCCCCAAGTGCGTAGAATCTTCCTTCAGCCGCTCTGAAGTTTTTCACTACTAGCGCCGTCATCTTTTCTCCTTCTTTATTGCTAAAAAGCCTGGATCAGACAATCTGATAGCCAGACGGATTCAGGTTACCTAGTTTGGAAGTGAATTTGGAGAGGAAAAACGGCTTTTCCTCGAATCGGCTCATGCAAAAGTGGGTTATCCACATTTGTGTTGCTGTTTTTTAGTGCGATAGACCAGTTGCATTGCACCAATCACGTGCCTTTTGCTCGCAAAATTAATAAGAACCTAAACCTTTCCATAAAGGCCTTATGTTTGCTGGACATCTATCGTTGTTTTGTACTTGAATGAAACTCAGAGTAGAAATTAATTTCTATTTACCGAGAAAAAACAATTCACCGCTTCGGAGGTAAAATAATGAAACAATTAATTGTAAGCGTTTGCGTGACATTCTCACTTGGACTGACTGCCATCACTTACGGGCAAGACGATGCTCCTTTGAGTGATGGAGCAGTAGCGATTTACAACATCATTGCAGATAACCCGGACACATACGCCGAGACTCAACGAAACAATTCTCAGCTCTTTGAAGAAATGGGCATACTGATTGCAGGCGTGTGCACTGCTATTTCAGGTAACGAGTATCCAGGTGAAATTCAGTTCTTCAGTATGTTTCCGAGCGTCTCATCCGCTTTTTCTGGTTTAGAGTACACATTAACAAATAGTGAAGTGAAAGATTTGCAAGCTGATTTAGCTTCATCCAGGAAGCTATTGAATACGGAAACCATGCTAATCGTAAAAGGGTACGACGGTGCTATTTATGAAAACTGGGCAACAAGATCAGTGTATGTTAACCCGGCCGACCCTGCAGCTTACTTAGAGGGTATGGCGAGCCTCGAAAAAGCATTTCACGATAATGGTTTTTCGGATACAAATATCATGCTTTATCAAACAGTAGCAAGCGGAGCTACTTCCTCGCATGTCGCAGTCGCTGTAGCACCAAGCTTAGCAAGACTGGGTGAAATGTTTGATACTCTGGCATCCGAGACTTGGGCACAGGAAGCTTATGCAGCTATCCTTGCCTCTCGGCCAGTTCCAGTTTCAGACAAGGCATACAGTTGCCAGCAGGTATTTTCGGCAATTTAAGCCGTGATCTTGCTTTACTTTAGAGGGAATACCTTAAGTCATTAAACTTAAGAAAAATAGTAAAATGCCCCGGAAACCTAGGGGCATTCCCTCTAAATGTGGGTTGATTAGCAGGCTAAACTTACGCTTCTCCATCAGCAAGTGGGGGTATCCAAATCAATACCCTCCTCAGCTTTTTTCAAACTATAACCTAGCAACAGGGCCAAAATAATCAGTACAGGTATGTCGCCAATAAAGTGACCCATTTCATCAGCCGCAATCGCAGCTTGATATGCCATGATTACAGCATGGACGACACTGCTCCAGACAACAAACCAAATAAACATAGAGTTTCTTACTGGATTTTTCGCTGAAATAATCATCATAATTCCAAGCGTCATATAAATGCCTTGAATCATTAATTCATACTCCCATTGTGCTGGACTCCAAGCCCAGCCACCGAACAGATCTAGCTTCATAATCGGAATGATAAAAATAAATGCTAGTCCAAAAATTCTTAACGTATTACTTAAAATCGATAAATTATTCATATTACCCTCGAGAAAACTAATTCCCTGCACTAAGTCTCTAACTTTACAGCATCATTACACAGCTTTGACGAAATGTCGTAGGCCGATCACATTTTGTGAAATTGGCTCAAGCTAAATCATAATCCCGGCAGCCGCTTCCAATCTTCCCAACTGATTAATCTGCCCGGATATGCCGGATTCTTGAAAGGCCACTCTGAATCAGTCCAGCTTTGAACAACATCAAAGAGCCTCTGATCGAGGCCCTTTGCCAGCTCACTGGCTCTAACCCACATAAAGATCTCCACGTCGTAACCGGCCTTTGTCGGTGGAAAGAAATAAACACAACCTAGAACTTTCGATTCATCTAATGTGACCATCGTGTAAGCGAATGACGTTCTGTTCTGGAATTCTTTTTCGTGCCAACCAAGATCGATTAGGTTTTGTCTCAGCGTAAGACCGTTCGGCCATCCAGTTTCCGGCCAAACTTTGCTAAGATAATCTGAGCTTGAGGTAACAGCCTCAAAGTCTCTATCTACATCGTCGATTGAAAGCATCCGCAGTCTAAACTCTTTCGTTTCTAACTTTTCAGGCACGATGAACGCAGATGGTATAAAGCTTGACATTGCGTACTTATCCTCTTCGACGGTGTCACCTGGCGGATAAAAGTTGCGCAGTGATCGAGAACTACAACCTGCCATAAATACCACGCTAAGCAAAATATAAAGTATTCTGAAGTCTCTCATCCGTGTTCGCCTTGTCTCTTTGTAGTTTGGGTCGTCAATCATGTCGTATGCGTCCCATCATAAAACTCACTTTTTTTCAAAATCGGCTCAAGCAAGTCTGGGAGGATACTATAAATGTTTAAGTAGGCGAATCGGCCTCCCGCCCGCAATACCTAGGGGGGGACTGCCTGGATTTATGTGGCGGTGGGTGGCGGAAGAGGCAGGAGTCGAATAGAGCTTTAATGCATATATTTATCAATGACTTATATGATAAACTGGTGCAATTATCCTGTTAGTACCCGCACCAGTACCCAAGATCAGTTTTGGCACCGGGCACCCAACTCATGCCCTATTTCTCCCAATAGTCACGAAGCCGCTCTTTAGCCAGCCCTCGTTCGGTCCTGTTTATGTGAATAACATAGCACCCCAGCTCATCGGGCTTAAACCGGATAAGGTAGCCGTCTTCCGCTGCTACTGCTAGCTCACCACTAGAATGCTCTACAAACGCATAGGAGCGCCCCTGAGCGTCAACTACTTTGTCACCAGCAAACACATCGCGAGCGTCCAGTAACCGCTTGATCTGCATATTAGGCCCTCTGTGAAATGCTTAAGCCTGTCGTGTAACCCCGCGTGTCAAGCGGACTCAGACCCCTCCCCTAAAACCTCAATGTGGCCGCATCCAAACCCCACTCCCGGGGGTACCCCCACTTGCTCTGAAAGGTTCCCTAATCTGTAAGTACATATTACTATGGACGAAGGATTTGTAACTGAAGTTTTTAGCCTCGTGGGTGGAATGGAGAGCACTGTATCCTAAGCTTAAAAGTTGAGGACATCCTGCAGTGCGCCGCAGATATCATTGTTTTCTCCACTCGTCCGGGTTTGTGAGGAGGACCACGGCACTGATCCCCGACGGGTTGCCTCTGACAAATTTGGCGCGCACGTCCTCTGTAGTCATGCACCCCTCGGCGTCGCACAATCTCATGCCCGCTATTAATGAATCGGGCGTGATCTCCCGGTATAAAGCGTCAGCTCTCGGAAACCAGAACGTC
>CAJWGQ010000154.1 GCA_913041025.1 uncultured Gammaproteobacteria bacterium
CTATTTTGAATTCTCGATTTGGTTTCAATAATGCTGTTCAGATGGACAAGATGTCGGCAGAGGAGCGCGATGCCGCGATGGAACGCCTAAGTTTTACGACTGATGTTAACGATCTAAAAGATTGTGATTTGATCATCGAAGCAATTGGTGGCGGTGTAGACGGCGCTATCGAGAACAAACCTCTCAAGCTTGAAGTCTGGAAGGAGATGGATCAAGTTGTTAAACCCGAGGCGGTTTTTGCCAGCAATACCTCAATGTTCACGATTGCTGATTTAGCTGAGGTGACCGGACGTAAAGATCGGTTTATCGGAATGCACTTGTTCAGCCCGGCCAATATTATGAAGCTGGTCGAAGTGACGCACACGGAAGATACTACCGAGGATATAACAAACCTGATCGTGGAGCTTAGCAAGTCAATGGGTAAAGTGCCGATTATCTTGAAAGATGTCCCGGGTGATACGGGATTTGTTGGAAACAGAATTATGGCTGCCGTCAGACGAGAGGCCATGAAGATTATTGATGAGGGAGTGGCAACCCAAGAGGACATTAATCTTGCGATGACTCTAGGCTTCAGATGGCCAGCAGGACCTTTCCCGCAGGGCCCAAATGCCCGATCAGGCTGGAAGTAATGTTTGAAATGGGTTGCGAGCATAGTCGCGAACGCTAATTGTTAGGGAGAATGGTATTGGAAGATCGTTTTGAAGTTGTGATCGTTGGTTGTGGTTTCTCTGGATTGCTTTGCAGTCACTATCTTCGTGAAGCGGGAATAGAGAATGTCTGCGTTTTTGAGATGAACTCGTCTCTGGGAGGAGTTTGGAGTCATGGTGGCGTGGGCTCTTATCCTGGAGCCGCTTGCGATGTCCCGTCCTATGCGTATCTGCCATTTCTGGATCGAACGGGTTTTATCCCCTCAAAGAAATACGTTAATCAGATAGAGATCGCTGATTATGCGGAGATGCTCGCCGATTATTGTGGGATTCGGGAGAATGTGCGCTTTTCGCGAAAGGTCATGGATATGACCTATCTCGACGAAGGTAACTGGCAGATAGCGACCTGGGATATGGAGAGCGACTCGCCCGGTGAGACCGTGTTCGCTACACACGTGGTTAGCGCTAACGGACCACTTTCGAGTCCTCGGATGCCCGAGGTGTCTGGGATGGACTTATTTCAGGGTGAGAGTTTTCATACTGCCTCCTGGGACCGAAAAGCCTCGCTCGCTGGAAAGCGAGTGGGTGTTATTGGCACTGGGGCCTCAGCAGCGCAAGTGATTACCTCTATAGCTGATGAGGTGGAGTCTTTGACCGTATTTCAGAGGACTGCGACTTGGGCCTTGCCAAGAGATGACGAGCCCACTCCTCCAGAGATAGTTCAGGCCTTTGAGGACGGCGGATACAGTGAGAAGTTGCGTTATGTTGACTGGAAGAAAGAATTTCCGCCTGATCCAAATGCACCCTTTACCTTCGAGATGTTGCACGATGAAAAACAAAACGCGGCTATTTGTGATGGCATTGCTGCCAGAATTAAAAAAGAAGTGGATGATCCTGAGTTAGCGCAAACTCTAACACCCGATATTCCGTTTTTTTGTAAACGAGTTCTTTTTATCGATGATTACTACACTACTTTCAATAAGCCTCATGTGCATCTTGTGGATGAGCCTGGAGGTGTGGTTGCGGTCAATGAAAAGGGTCTGGAAGTGGCTTCTGGCGATTTATTCGAATTTGATGTCATTATCTATGCGACAGGTTTTGACAGTAATTTTATTCCTTTCCCGATCACTGGAAGGAACGGTAAGACTCTGGCTGATCATTTTGGCGCTAACCCGGAAAACAACTTCCAAATGACAGATCCTCACACTCTGTGGGGCATCCATGTAAGAGACATGCCGAATTTTTATATGATGATCGGACCCCAAAGTCTTAATCCGGTGACGAATGTGACACTTCTCTGTGAAGAGCAGAGTAAATACATTTCGAACCTTGTTAAGCGAATGAAGGACCAGAATTTAACCGAAGTGGAACCAAAGGCCGAGGCCGTTGATCAATGGAGTGAACGCTGTACAGAAACTGCTGAGGGCAAAGTCTGGTTAAAGTGTAATAACTGGTATACCAAGAGCACCAAGACTGATGAACAGGCTGGACGCCAAAGGGCGCGGCTTATGTGGATGGAATCCTACGAAGATTATCTTCAGCATTTGCTTGGAGAGGAAGGTGGGTCCGCGGACGACCTTCTTCAGTTCTCTCGTGGCTAGATTTTTCTCTGTAGTCAGTTTATCCCCAGTTTAAGGTGGAGGTGCTCTGACCGAACTGATCTGTTTCTACGCCCATACGTTGGACAAGAGATAAGTACATGTTGCAAAGAGGAGAGTTGTGTTTTTCATCATGTACAACATGATGACCATGATTGAAATCTCCTCCCGCCACCAGGATTGGCAAATTCTCTGCGTTGTGCGAGTTTGCGTTACCTAGGTTGCTGCCGAAAAGTATCTGTGTCTGATCCAGTAAGGAACTGTCGTTTTCGTTTTGACTATCCAGTGAATCCAACAAGGAGCCGAAGCGCTTTACTATCTCCGTTTCTAGTTGTCGGAGCTGCGCAATTTTTCCAGGATCTTGGCCGTGATGAGACAAATTGTGTTGATCGGCTGTTATACCTTGTAATTTGGGAACAACCCCGTGATCCTGGATCATCAGACTAATCACGCGAGAGGAGTCTGTCGCAAGAATCAAAGGCATTAGCTCAAGCCACAGATCAATTCTTCCGAGAATATCGGCAGGATCAGAATTATCGACCGGAGGAACCGAGTCTACGCTTGGTTTTGGTCTATCCATCCAGTCGCGCACCTTGCTAAGTTCGAGTTCTGCAGCGCGAACCGCTTCAAAATAGGCCTCCAGTTTTTGGCGATCCTGAGAGCTTCCGCTATTTTGCAACGTCCTCGTCTGACCTTTAAGGTTATCGAGTATGCTGCCGCCGTCGTTAATGCGTTGAGTCTCTATTTCAATTTCTTCCGGTGTGCCTTGAATAAACATTTGCTTGAACACTTCGGCTGGGCTTGTGTGAGCAGGTATCATCACACCATTTTTATCGTAGGATTGACTTTGGGGTGTTAACGTTCCTAGAACAACGGAAGGATAGCGAGTCACGTAGCCCAGGTGGTCTGCGACGACCTGGTCAATCGATATCGAATTTTGAAATCCATCCATGCCAGGATGTCTGGCAGAAGTCAGCCAAGTGATCTCGGAATTGTGTGCCTGGCGACCTGTCTGTTCTTCGTGTGATAAGCCTGAAAATATAGTGTACTTTTCTCTGTGTCTGTCAATTATCGAAAGGTACTGAGATGGCGTGTAATCCTTGCCTTCATCTGCAGGCATCCAGGAATCTTTATAGAGACCGAGCGTGCAGCAGATATTTACCATCCTTCGGGTTGGTGCGTTCGCGCGAGCGAATCGAGGGCCCATGATGTCTAAAAGAGGGAGGGCAAGTGCTACGCCTGTTCCCCTGAGAAATGAACGCCTGTTGATATATTTCATAGCTAAACCCTCATGATCATCGTTTTCTGAAAAGGCTGGAGTCGACCACTGAAACAATTAGAGATTGCACAGGGTATCCTGCGTCAGAATGAGTTTGAATTATCTCTTCGACTACGGCTCGATCAGAGAAGGAAACTTCTGCCCCGGTTCCAAATGCGATGAGCTGTGACGTGAAATGCCTAGCCACCTGCTCGAGATAGTCGGATTTTAATATTTCCAGGTATTCTTGGTAGCCACTAAAACTGGTGCCTTCAGGAGTGATGCCACTCGCGTCGACCATTAAGCCATCCTTATAAGGCATGGCAATCGAAAACCCGTCATACATTGCAAAGCCGCCGTGAACTCGGTAGTTCGTTCTGTGTCCGCCTACAGGGTCGAACTCTTCAAGCGCAAATCCCGGCGGATCAATCCGGGTGTGACAGCTTGCACAAACTGGCATTGACCTGTGAGCTGATAACTGCTCTCTAACGGTAGTTGTTCCCCGGGTGTCGGGTTCAAGTCCAGCGACTCCGGGCGGTGGCGGCGGTGCCGGTTGACCGAGTAGGTTAGTCAGTACGAAGTTACCTCGGGGAACCGGGGAGCTAGTTGTACCATTTGCGGTTATTTTGTGGATTGCAGCTTGAGACAGTAACCCCCCCCGAGGACTGTCTGGGGGAAGGGTCACCTTGCGCATGTACTGCCCCTTTATCTCGTCAATTTGATAATGATCGGCTAAGCGGCGGTTTAAGAAAGTGAAGTCAGAATCGATAAGATTTTCGAGGCTCAGATTCTCTGAAACGAGTTCTGCTAGAAACAATTCAGTTTCCATCTGCATCGCCTGACCTAGACGGTCATCGTACTCAGGATAAAGACCCTTATCGGGACTCGTCGCTTTTAACTCGTTGAGGCGGTAGGCCTGCCCGACGAAGTCTTTAATAAAACGCTGGCTCTTGCTGTCCTCCAGCATCCGCCTAACCTGCTCGTTAAGTACTTGTTTCTCCGTCAGTCTTCCCTTTTCCGCAAGGTCCAGCAATTCCTGGTCAGGCATGCTTCGCCATAAGAAATAGGATAAGCGAGACGCCAATGAGTGTTCGTTTAAATCACCGCTTTCTCCTGCCTGATAAAGGAATGAAGGCGAGCTAAGTATCGATCTAAGTGGGACGCGCAGCGCGTCGAGCAACGATCGCTCTTGAGCGAGAATTGGCGTTGCAAGATCTGCCAAATTTTTTATCTCTGATTCGGAGACGGGCCTGCGAAAGGCAAGCGGAGCAAACCGCTCTAAAATTTCGACTATATGATCTTGTTCTGTTTTTCGTATTCCCAAAGAGCAACCCTCAGGGTCCTCATTTTTCAAAAAAGCGGGAGTGATATCGCTCAGTGTTTGTTCCATTTTGTTAAGATTTGACGTGCCGACCACGTTAGCGAAGAGCATTTCTAATTGAGTTGGCTGACTCGTTTCGGTTGATTTGCTGGTCGAGAAGGACGCGCAGTTGGAACTAAACTCGATGCCCTTCAATAAATTTTGCGTGCTTACGGGGGGCCACCTTTCCGTGATTGGCCCTTCAATAGACATATACTTCATCGCGATTCCCTCGCCCTCATAAGTCCGTACATTGTTTTCGGGTGCGTAATAGTTGACAGCATTTTCTGCAACGCCATCTTGATCTGCATCCAGGTTCTTGGGTTGATCGACTTCGGTCGGAGCTGGCGCGATAAGCTGGCCTGGCTTCAGATAAGTCTGGACTGCTACTTTGCGTGGAGCTTCATCTACCAGATCAAAAGAGCCGATCAGGTCATCCATCGAAGCGACGATTCCCTGTTTTATCCCCCGGTAAACCGTGAGCGTCACAGGGGACCAGGCTTGGTAAGGATAGGCTTCCAGCTCAACGTTATATTTTCCAGGGGTCTTGACCCGAAAACCCTCGGTGTCCGAGTGCATCGTGTAAGTTGAGCCTGGCTCGAAAAACATTACGGCTGAATCATCTTGCATGAGGGTGATTCCTCCGCCTTGGTATTTTCCCTCACTAATTGCCTTAAGGTAACCCGAGTCCTTGTAGCTGATGACATATTTTTCGGATTTCGGTCTGGGGCCTAGCTGAATAGCATGGTCAAGTGCTCTGTCGGCTGCGTTCAGATAGCTTCTGACGTGCATGCCAGATATTCCCTGATTTTTAGCAAGTGTGTCGAAGCCTCCGGAGTCGGCTTCTGCCGGAAGAGTAGAGGCGAGCTCCAGCGCTACTTCCTCTTCAATATTTAATAGGTCCGCTAGCGTATAGGCATATTCGGTCTGTGTGAGTCTTCTAAGTGGAGTCCTTCCATCGCCTCTCGAAGCAATGCTGGTTTCCATTAATGCCTGCTTCAGTGAGGCCATGGACGCTCTAACTATCTGGTCGCTGGCCTTAGGGCCGTCTCGAGGTGGCATTTCTCCTGCCGTTACTCGATCGTAAACCCTGATCCAGGTCTGGAAAGTTCGGCCATCACTTAGATCTCTGCTGAGCTTTTTCAAGTTGAGAGGGGTTAGGTCTGAGGTACTGTGACACGATACACAGGAAGCGTTGTAGAGTCTGTCAAAGTCTTCCGAGAAGTTTGATTTTTCAGCGTAGCCATTACTTGAAACGAAAAAAATAAGCGCCGCGAAAAATAAGGTAGCAGTTCTAGTAGCTCTTGTTGCCAGCATGATTCTCCAATGTCGCAAATTAAGAACCAGTCCTGCTTTATCTGGATTCCCGCCTTTTGATATTTATCGATTTTATAGTGACAAATTGACAATTCAACAGGCTTTTTTTTAGTCTTGAATTAGTGCGTCTAATGAATGGTTAACCTATTGAGGAAGGGGGAGAGATGGCAAGGGCATTATTGTTATTGGTGTTGTGTGCGGGTGCTTGGGGTTCTTGGGCGGAATCCGAAATGAGACCCGTGTTAATGGGAGTTGCACTCAATGTCGCTGATATTGAGCGATCAGAGAAATACTATAGCCAGATATTTAACCTAAGAAGAACCTTTCAATACCCGCCATCTGGTGGTCCCGTTATAGAAATAGGGCTTGGAAATAAGGACGGGAAGGGCGGCTCCTTATTGTTGGCGCGCTTTAGTGACGATCCTTTGCCCGACGCGAAGTCAAGATATGGGCGATTAGTCTTTAACGTCAAAGACGCCGACGCCATTGCTAAGAGGGCAGAAGAAAGGGGTTCGGTTTTAAGGGAATTGGGTCTGCCCAGGGGACCAGGAAAACCGATCCTCATTTTCTTTAATGACCCTGATGGCTATGAGGTTGAACTCTACCAGGCTCCTTAAGAGCAGAGCTAACCGGGGGCTCTCAAAATTTCGAAGAGGCCATAATGTGGTCCCTTCTTTGTCAGGGGCCCTGACTATGCGTTAGGCTAGACGTTTGTTCAAAAGGTTTGGGAGGGCAAGGTATGGCTTACGACGGGTTTGATTTAAGCGGTAAG
>CAJWGQ010000155.1 GCA_913041025.1 uncultured Gammaproteobacteria bacterium
GCAAGGTCCCGATGGCGCAATATGGCTACTCGAAGACGGCCGTAGAGGCGGCAGCGGCCAACTTATGAAACTCACCGGTCGGAATACAGATTCATAGTTCGTCAAGCCAGCTTCAAAGTTACAAGCTCGTTCGCGCCTAGTTAATGAGGCAAACGCGACATGACCATTCACTCGGGTCCAAGCACTCTTTAACTTCATATCGAGCATTGTTTCTCCACCAATCTCGCTCACAAACTCCCGGATGATCTCTCGCTCGATGTCTCATTTCGAATCAAACCATGGCAGCGTTCTTCCAATATGGTGTTTCAATATTCTAGTTAAACCGACAAATCATATTTCTTGTGTCTCGAAGATTATTATCTAACTCTACAGACCTCTGCTCCCCCAATACTTTGGGACCATAGCAATCAAAGTCGATCGGCAGGAAGGAACGACTTTTTCATCGTGTGTAGCGAAGCAGATGGCTCAGCAATAACGTTCGGGTCCCTGCCATTGATCAGCAGAGTATCGATCTCCGTGGCACCAGCCGACCGGCAGCACTTTTTCAATAGCCTCGATATCAGAGGAACTCAATTCCAAGTCCACGCCGGAGGCCAATTCATCTAAGTGCTCGACCGATCGTGTCCCTGGGATAGGTACCACATGGTCACCCTTAGCCAGCAGCCAGGCGATTGCAAGACCGGAAGTCGACACCCCCATATCTGAAGCCATCGCCCTTAATTCGTCGGTCCGCTTGATGTTTCTTTCGTAGTTACCCTGCTGAAAACGCGGATTTACCTTCATGAAAGCAAGCTCACTACATGCCTCGAACTCCAGCGGATGGTCGGTCAGCAAGGATCTGCCAACGGGACTGAAGGCTATCAAGGTCGCTCCGAGCTCTTTTGTTTTTTGCACCAAACCCATCTCAGGTGATCGAGTAGAAAGCGAATACTCAGATTGAACGGCAGCCACTGGATATATCTGGTGCGCCCGTTCTAGGGAGGTAGGAGCGATCTCTGAAAAACCGATCTGTCGTATCTTTCCCGATTTAACCAACGTAGCGAGAGAAGAAGTAACCTCCTCAATCTCTGTATTGGCATCTCTCCTATGAATGTAAAGGAGCTCAACTTGATCGACTCCGAGTCTTTGAAGCGACTTATCCAGCTCGGCTTCGATATGCTCTAAACTGTTATCGTAGCTTCTCTTTCCTTCTGCATTAGCTGTTATGCCTGCTTTAGTTGCTATGGTGAACAAGTCTTTCGCCTGGCTACCCTGTTTAGCCAAATAGCTTCCGATCCGAGTCTCGGACATCCCCTTCCCGTATACATTTGATGTATCGATATGCGTAATGCCCAAATCCAGACATCGATCCAGCACGGCATGAGATTTCTCTTCATCCGTTGGCCCATAAAAATCACTGAAGGACATAGCCCCGTATCCAATTGCCGAGATAGACGTTTTTTCTTGACCAAAAGCTCGTTGTTTCATGTAACTCTCTTCTTCCCCGTAAGTTAGCGATACTATTTAATTCAATAAGATATTCAAATTTTAATTCGTCTTTTGTAAAGTGGCCAAAAGAGAGGAAAAACAGGGAACCACACGGTGAATCAAGAGACCGCTGATCAGTACTTTAAGGAAGGTGAAGAAAAAGCCTACGCATTACCCAATCGGGGACCGCTAAGGTTTACCGACGACGGATCGGTGCACCCTGAAATTCTTAGCGCTTACTGGCGTTACGGCTTTTATGTGCTCGAAGAGCTGATCCAACCTAGCGAGGTCGACAGTCTGGTCGCAGACTTTGATGAAGTGATGGACCATGCTCCAAAAAATTCGCAAACAACTCTTGATGCCAAAGGCAGACCCTCCATAGCAGCGCAGTTCGAGCGCGCAACATTTCAATTTGCCAAGCCTCTGAGCGACCCGATGGGGGGAACAGACTCAACGGGCGGTCGATATCCAATAAAAATGAGAGAGTTTGAAGCTCCAGAAGATGCGCCCGATCAGGTTGTACTGCAAATTAGCGGGAGCTTACAGATGATGGACTCCAATCTCCGGTTATATGGACATCCTGAGCTACTGCGTATCGCAGAGGCGATCAACGGAGCAGATTTTGTGCCCTTCACAGATGCCGTTTGGGTTAAACCGGCACACTACGGAGCCGCTGTGTCCTGGCACCAAGATGGAGTAACTCACTGGACGCACCCGGACCTAGACCAGGGAACTCATGGTTTTAATTTTATGGCTCAGCTATTTCCAACTGATGCATTGAATGCGCTGTGGATCATTCCTGGCAGCCACGACAAAGGCAAAGTCAATATCAAACAATTAATCAACGAAAATGACGGATCGGACAAACTACCTGAAGCCGTGCCCTTATTGTGCGCTGCAGGCGATGTCGCTATTTGCAATCGACAGATGGTTCACTGTTCGTTTCCGAACAGGTCCGACAAACCAAGAGTTACCTATGTTTTTGGCTTTCACCGACGCCGATCGGTCGAGGGTGTTGACGGTTGGAATTTTCGAAGCAAAGAAAAAATAACCTACGACCATCAGCGCATTCACGATCGCTCGAAAATCATACAACTTGCAATCGATGCTCGACGACAAAGCTACCCTGAAGAGGTTTCCTATATCTACGGACCAATGGAGGGCGAGGCCGAGACATTGCGCTGGTCGGAACATACTCGTGAAACCATCCTCAAGAATTACAACCAATTAGACCTGGGGATCTGAAAGCCTTGTCACCACAAAAAAGTAAGTGCAAACCCTACTGAGAAGGTTTCACTTAGCGTAGTTGAGAGGCTTTTGATATTCTCTGTCTTAACCGAGTAAGACAATTTGTCGATTAATAAGGACTCACCCATGTCGAACAACGCAGACGACTCTGCCGTTAGCAGAGAATCTAACAATCCAAAATTCATAAGTCTTGATGAAGCGGCTGCAATGTCCTCCGGTACAAGAGTCACCTTTATCCCAGGAATTCAGGCCCTATTCTCAGAAGCGCTTAAGAACATCTGCTTTGTCAAAAAAATTCCTCTGATAAGAGCCCTCCACCCCATCATGGGTCAAGATAAAGACACCGGTGAAGACCGTCAGGCAAAACTCTACGAACTAACGAGCCAGACGGGCCTCCCAACCATGTTCCACGATAAAGAGCGACCTCGAAACGTCTGGATTGAGCAGCTGGCTCTTGCCGAAAGAATCGGCTCGGAAGACAGTCCTGTCTTACTACCAGAAAATTTCCAGGCGAGAGTTGAGGTGTTAGGTCTCTGCGCTATTGTCTTGGGTGAGGATGGTTTCGCTTGGAACATGAGAATTCTGAACGACAGTCCGCTGGCCCAGAAATATGGTTTTAGCGAGAAGGCCAGCTCCGCTGCTCCGAGAAAATTGGCGGAGATACTTGAGCTAATTGATCTGCGCCTGGAAGAGCAGAAGACCAAAGGCTCAGCATACCTGGTAGGAGACAGCGTTAGCGCCGCCGATATCTATTGGGCGACGATCAGTATGAGCGTTTCGCCAGTCCCAAAAGAAATCATGCCTGAGACAAAGCAAAACAAGGGCATGCTCGCCTACTTCGCATCGAATGCCAATATACCAGCGGTAGCGGAAGTGCTGACCGACAGGATAGGAGAACATCAAAGGTATATTTTAAGTACTTATTGCGAGACTCCCGCCATCTTGGGAGGCGACCCTGCTTAAAAACTCCAATCCAGCTAAGAGGAAGAATAAGGCGAGCCCGCTGTTTCGAAAATATTTGTTTCCATAGGACCTGTTTAGTCACTAATTCCTATACCTCATCTCTATCACGCACCTCGAAAAGCAAAATCCCTTTAGATACACTCTCGTTCAAATTTCTGAATAAATTAAAGGCCACCTATCATGCGACTAAGACAGATCGCCCTCGTGACGCCCGAACTTCGCGGCGTTGAACAAGAAATTTGCACCAAACTAGGCCTTGAGGTGTGCTATCGAGACCCAGGCCTTTCTCACTTCGGATTACGACACGGTCTTTATGCGATCGGCGATCAAATTCTTGAAGTCGTTGCTCCTAAGGGACCGGGTACGACAGCAGAGCGCTTTCTCGATAGAAGGCAAGGGGAAGGGGGTTACATGGTGCTCTTGCAGACCGAAAAAATAGAGCAACATAAGTCTCGGCTGGAAGAAATCGGTATTCGAGTCGTTCACGATGGTGAAATAAACGAAAAAGACGCCGCCATAAGAGGCATCCATTTGCACCCCAAGGACGTCGGCGGAGCGATTTTATCGCTGGACGAGGCCCAACCAGCAGAAAGCTGGTTGTGGGCGGGACAGGACTGGCAGTACCACTCGCTAGACGGAGTAGTCACAAGGATCAACGCCATCGATATCCAAGCAGACGATCCTGATTTAATGGTGGAGCGATGGTCCAACGCAATAGGAATCCCTTCGCGATCACGTGTTATCGAACTAGAAGATGCGGAAATACGATTTGTCGCAGCCACTGATGGACGAGGAGACGGACTGACGGCTGCGAGTTTAGTGTCGAAAGATCGCCAGAGAGCAGGTGAGTCAATCAGGATCTGTGGCTTTGAATTTCGATTAGTTTAATCGGTTTCTACCAAGGAATAATCTGCCCTGCTGTGTTGAAGAACTTTCCAGAGTCTTCAGGACCTAGTTCCTTCACCAAGTCCAAGATTGCGGCAGCACTTTCCCCTGCTTCTCTTACGGGTTTTTTGCGGTGTTTTAAAAAGGGCTCAGACAGTTTAGTCCTCGTCGTGCCCGGATGGACCGCCACAACAATTGATTGATTTTTAAATCGCGCGCACTCCATAGATAGGCTTTTGACCGCCATATTCAACGCCGCCTTGGACATTCTGTAGCTATACCAGCCGCCGGTTTTATTGTCCTCTATGCTCCCGACTTGAGCACTCAGAAAAACCACAACAGGCCTCTCAGCTGACTTAATCAAATCGAGACAATTTCGAAAGATTGCCAGTGGACCTACGACGTTTACTCTGTAGCTGTGCATCAGACGAGAGCTCTCGAGATCCTTGATGCTCTTCTCCGGCGTTCCTTTATCCCCATGAAGATAACCAGTCGCAATAAAAATACGATCCAGGCTTGAGCATGATGATCGCAAGTGATCTGTCGCAACCTGAATCGATCGGTCAGACTCCAGTTCCAAAGGTAACCAGCTAATATCACCCCCCTCTGGAGGTTCAGAACTTCTGGACGTCGCGAAATTGAAGTGAGTTGTCGGATCTTCCAAAAGCCGAGTAGACAGTTCCTTTCCTATTCCGCCTTCTCCGCCGATTATCAATGTGTTCATCTTTTTTTCCTCATTTTTTCGACAATATATAGACATATTAGAATATAATCTATTTTATTGAAAATAAATGTAGACATTATTTATTTTAGGGGTATTATGCTCCACATGATTAGACAATTTATTGACAACCCGCGCGCAGGCCGAACGGAGCCCTCACTCCCTCTCCCCAAAGCCCGTCGGTCTGCGCGCCCCTTTGGAGCATGTAATGCGAGGATTTCTAAAGGTTTGTGGATGGGTATGGTGCGCAGCCGTGTGTATCGCCCCCTTCTTTTAAACCGACCCGGTTCTGATTCATTTTTAGTAAGTACGACTTTTTAAGGAAATAGCATGAGAAAACTTAGACAACAAAAACCGATCGCCAAGGCAATTGCCGTCAAGGACATCCACCCAATGAAGAAGATCTTGATGGGCCAATTCTTGATCATTTCAGGAGCTTGGGCGCTTTCGGGCCTTTTCCAAATGGGCCTCATCGTATGAGCGAACGCTTTGAAGCAAGTTTTCTAGGTGCGCAGGTCGGGCGGGAGGTTGGCCGATTCCTCTCTAAGCAGTTGCCAGGCCTGCGCACCCTTTTTACCTGGGACCAGACTAACGAGTCAGGGAACCATGTAGAAAAAGAGATGCCTTGTGCAGCAACAAATAAATTAGACATTTATCTTCATATCAGGTTTATTTCAATAATTTAATTGACATTACCTTTTTATAGTAGATAATATAACAATTAAATAAGACATTAAGTAGACGTTTTGCATGCAGACCGGCTGGAACCCCCTCTCCCTCTCCCTAAACCACCGGTCTGCATGCCTAATTATCCCGAAAGCCACGGACCAAGCGAAGCAAGCTCCTGCAGCCCAACCAGTAAGCCTGAGCTCCACCAGCTGGTGGGCAGCAGTCAACTCGACCCAACTTGCGAGGCTTTGAAATGGTTTAAGTGTGCAGGCCGGAGGAGAGACTTCTGTCCCGGACCTCTCCAAGCAGTATCCCGGTCTGTGCACTTTTAGCTTTAACTATTACAACCTTTATCTTAGTATGGACAAATTGTAGACACATGTATCAGATTATGAGCAACAAGAAATTATCTATTGGAGCGGTAGCAAATCTGACAGGGGTGCCACAGCACACTCTCAGGAAATGGGAGAGTAGGCATGGCATAGGAATCCCTGACCGCACGAGCACAGGCCGCCGAGTTTATAGCCAGGATGCGGTTGAGCAGCTGCGACTCGTTAAGAGTTTGCTCTCTAAGGGGCACTCTTTAGCTCATCTTACTGAACGCCCCGTGGCAGAATTAAAAGAAATCGAGCGAGAACACGGTGTGGTCGAGCAGAAATCAATCGAGTTTGAAAGAATCGTCATGGTTTCTGAAACGGGCGCCTCTGAAATGCGAAAAGTTTTTGGGGCTGAAACGAAGATCTCCGAAACCAGCCTCGATAACTTACAGGCTTCGCTCATCGCCAGCGTTGACATAACTAAAGTGCTGGTGGTGATAGAGCAAATATCACTGGGTGTTAAGGATGCCGTTAAGATTATCGACGCCCTTGACCCCGAAATGCCTACCGTCATTTGTGTGAAATACCTACCGAAAAACGCCCAAAAACTGTTTGCACAAAGCAA
>CAJWGQ010000156.1 GCA_913041025.1 uncultured Gammaproteobacteria bacterium
GAGTCGAAGTCATCCCCACAACGAGGTTCACTTCGCCATGAACTAGCATGGGACAAAGTTGATCTGCCGATCCACTAACGGTTTCGATTGCTATCCCGGGGTATTCAGTTGCTATATCAGTAATAGCTCGCCTTAAGTGAGCAATGAAGCCCGCTGGTGTTACGCCGATTTTAAGTCTGCCTGTGACAAGTTGTTGTGATTCAAGGACGTTGGTGAATAGCTCGTCGACCTCGTAGAGGATGCTCTTGGCTCGGGCTACGAAAATTTCTCCTGCTTCGGTTAGAAGTACACCTCTGGGTAGTCGGTTGAACAGTTTTACTCCTAGGACGTCCTCGACTTCGGCGATATTTTGCGATAGCGCTGATTGTGTGATTGACAATGTTTCTGCTGCGGTGGTTATCGAACCTGACTTGGAGACTTCGACAATGTATCGAAGCCGCTTTGTCTCCAATTGATTTCTAGGTGCTTTAGTTTTCATAGGCCTTATATAATCTGCATTAACAGAATTAATGATAAATAAGTTTTGATCATTAATTGCTAATGCCATTATAGCTGAACTGGGTCACCTAGAAAGTGACAGTTAACATAGATTGTTACTTTTTGTGGACTCTGGGAGTACTACCAAGGTCGTCTCTATACCCTGTTTTTAGCTCGATTTCGGGCTGCATCGTAATGTAACGACAGACTTTCTGACCGTGTTCAGATAGGGATTGATAGATTTCGTAGGGCATACTGGGTTGCAGAGGTTCTCTGAACCAGGGAGCATAAAATTCCGCATTGGGTATGGCTCTGACTTCCTGGGATAAATTTGGTGTTCCTCCGTGCCAGGCGCGTATATCACGAATCAAGACGCTGCCAGCCGGTGCAGGACAGACCGTACTTAACTTCATCCATTCTGGTTCTTCTTTTAGATTTGGAATGGGTTCTCTTGAATGTTGAGTTCCAGGGATTTGACGTGTGGGTCCATTGATGGCGGTGAAATCTACCGTGAGAAAATTGCAACAAATGTAAGGGCAGGGTAAGTCCCTGTAATTCATTATTCCTCTTGGGTCGTGGAATGAGCCGAAAGTTTGATTCCCTATTT
Organism: uncultured Gammaproteobacteria bacterium; assembly: GCA_913041025.1. Next base: position 1,085 of record CAJWGQ010000156.1, read on the forward strand.
GTCTGCGATCGCTCATGTCTGAGTGCAACGGTTGATATTGAACCGCCCCCGGAAGGCAGAAGTCTCCGCCGCCTCCTCGTGCGATATAGTCTGGAGAGCCAAATAAAGCAGTCAAAATCGCGGTAACCTTTGGTAGATCAATCAGCATAGCCCATTCTGGATTATGCATTTGATGTCCGGTTAGGCTCGCGCCGCCGAAAGAATATCTATGCGATCCTCGATTGCCTATTCGATGCTTATCAAGTGCAAGGATATTGTGGATTTCCCGATCTACTCCCGAGCGCAGAAAGTCGAGTTGACTTGGGTTAAGGGCGCCCCTGACTACCACGAAGCCGTCTCGATAAAATACCTTCACAATTTCCTCGATTTCACCAGGGTCGAAGAGCTGGAGACCTTTGATCCCACTGTTTACCTTGAGATACTCTTTTTTGTTTTTGATCGCCTCACTCGTTTTGTCCTCATGAACCCAGCCAGTTTCATTAAGCGGTACCGAAAAGGCCCTTGGATCGGGTTCTAGTTGTAGAGTTCCATCGTCTTTTTTCTGCTTCATGGTTAGGACTCTTTTAAATAGGAATCAACTGCTGGCATTAAATGGTCAATATAGGATGTAAAAAATTCTTTCCCCATTAGTTCTCTTCTATCATTGGCCCAGCCAAGTAGAATGAGTGTTCGGACCATAGTCAATGTGTTCAGTTCTTTTTCAATTTGTGAATTTAATGGGCGGGCTGAACCATAACCCTCAATCAACGCTTTTCTAATTTCTTGGATGTTAACGACTTTGGGATTCAAGGAAGACAGAGCGTCTGTTTCAGCGACCGCGATTTCATAGCCATGCCAGCTGTACCCGCAATCATCAAAGTCAATAATCTGTAGCTTATCGCCTTGTACTAGAACGTTTCTCGCATGTAAATCGGCGTGAATAAGGCCGAAGTTATCCTTTGTTTGGCCTAGTTCGATTAATTGATGGTGGATATGCGATTGCGCGCTCTTTAACATTTTTCTTTGTTCATTGCTTAGTTCTGCGGTTTCCCAAAACTTTCCCCAAAGAGGCTCTGAGCCCATAAGGCCATCGGCGTCCCAACTTCGTCGAGTAAAACTGCTCGGGGGTGTCCAGTTACTTGTCTGGTTGTGCACTTGAGCCATCAACTCTCCAAGCTTGAAAAAGGAATCCTCGATGGTTTCTTTCCTGGCTTTGCTTACCAGGTTTTCCAGAGACTCTCCTTCTAGCCATTCGATAAGGCAAACTTGGTGCGGCGTTTTTTTATCGCCCAACTCTACAAGAGCGTAGAATAAATTTTCTTTAGTCGGGATGTGGGTCGGCACATAGACACCAGCATTTCTCAAAGCTTCAGCCCAGATCACCTCCGATTCTAATTCCTCGAGCCTGTTGTATCCTGGTCTGTGTATTCTAAGAGCAAAGTTCTCCCCGTTCTGATTGGTAACCTTATAGACAACATTCTCACTTCTCGATGCTAAGTCTAGATTTGCCACTTTAATGGCCCAGTTGTTCAGGGCCTGTTCCGCCGCCCGTTGATAAACTGCCTCCTCAAACAAAGTGTTCGTCCATTGCAGAGTCGAAAGCTTCAAGAAAGGCGTCCGCGTGTTCCTTTTGAAAGACAAGCGGGGGTCGAATCTTGATGACATTTCCATGTTCTCCAGCATTGCTCATCAAAAACCCCTTGGCTTTCATCACATTAACCACCCGAACGGCGCCTTCTCGGTTCGGTGTGTTGTCGTTTTTGCTGATTACCCAATCTATTCCAACGAAGAGTCCTTGGCTTCTAATATCGCCAATGTAATCAATTCTATGAAGATAGCCTTCTAACCCGTTGCGAAGATATTCGCCGATCTGTCCGACTTGGTTGAGAATGTTTCGGTCTTTTATTTCCTTTAACACGGCCATACCAGTAGCTGCTTGCAAGGGGCTTGAGGCGAAGGTATTGAAATAACGAGTTCTTGATCGATATTGCTCTACGATTTCCTTGCGAGATGCCGTTGCTGACAAGGGTAATCCATTGCCCATGGGCTTACCCATGGTGACGATATCCGGTTCAACGCCTACTTTCTCGTACCCCCACCATCGGCCCGTCCTACAGAAACCGGATTGCACCTCGTCAATTATCACCAGTCCGCCTGCATCTCGTACCATTTGGGTCGCCGCCTGCATAAACCCTGCAGGAATTTCTGGTAGCCCTTCGTTGGCAAATATCGGGCAAAAAAGAATGCCGGCAAATCCGATACCATCCGCCTGTATCTGTGTGATCGTGTCCTCTAATACTTGTAAGTATTTGAGGGAAAGCTCTTGCTCACTTAGTCCCGGAACAATAGGTCTAAACGTTTGAGGATAAGGGATTGAATAAATATTTTTACGCTTGTTGTTCTCAAGCGGCACGTATGTGAGCTTCCCTACTTGGTCGCTGTTGCCGTGATAGGCCGCGTTGGTGCAGATAAAGGCGCTACCGCCAGTTGCAATGCGAGCCATAGTCATTGCCACCTCATTAGCCTCTGTACCAGAACAGCTAAACACAACGCTCTCGATTGAAGATGCGTGCAGATCGGCGATCTTCTCTGCGTATTCGAGTATGTCCTCGTGCAGGTAACGGCTGTGAACGTTCAATTTTTGAAGTTGCGTATACATGGCTGTCGCAACATTAGGGTTTGCGTGACCAACGCACGGAACATTGTTGTACATATCGATGTACCGTTTGCCATCAGCATCGAAGAGGTAAGCACCCTCTCCTCTAACAATATGAAGCGGTTCTTCATAAAATAGGGGCGCTCCTTTGCCTATAGCATTCTCTCTTCTGGTGACTAATTGTTGATTATTCATGCGGCTTAACCTTTACTGACTGCACTAGCGCTCCTAATAAAATTCAATGCTAAATATCGCAGAGGTAGCATCAAATTAATACTCTAGTAATGACGGATTAGAATCATGCTAGCGCAGCATGCTTAGTAGTCGAGTCGAGGTTATAATGGAGCCACGATCGAGGGGGAGCGGAGCTTTGTCAAATAATCAATTTACTGAATTTCCTTTGTCTGGCTTTAAAGTGCTGGACTTTTCGCGAGTCCTAGCGGGACCATTTGCAGGCAGAATGCTATGCGACTTAGGCGCAGATGTGGTTAAAGTCGAGCCCCCGGACGGTGATATAACCCGTCTTTGGGGAGCTAAGATTGGCGGAATACCTGGATACTACAGTCAACAAAACGCTGGTAAAAAGAACATTTGTATCGATTTGCGAGCAGACGGTGCGCGCGAGCTGGTTTTTGCCCTAGTGGAGCAAGCTGACATTCTGATTGAAAATTATCGACCTGACGTCATGCCAAGGTTGGGGTTGGGTTACGATTCCCTGAAAGAAATCAATCCCAAGCTCATCATGCTCTCTATTTCTGGATTTGGACATGATGGTCCGGAATCCCATCGGCCAGCCTATGCGCCTATAGTTCACGCTGAGACCGGGCTAATGGCGCGCCAGTCGAAAAGGGGTGACATTCCCTATACTGACCTTCCTTTGTCGGTTGCCGATACTAATGCGTCGCTACATGGATTAGTTGGTCTGTTATCTGCAGTTATCCACCGTGATCGGATTGGTGTTGGTCAACATATCGATATTGCGATGATGGATACGATTTTGGTGACCGATGACCAACTTCATTATGACATTGAGAGCTCGGAGGATAGTGGCCCTCTTAGAAACGACACCTGGGAGACAGGTATCGGTCCGATATTAGTATCGGCGGATTTTAGGTGGCTATGGAAGAACCTTGTTAGACATTTCGAATACTTTCACGATTCAGGTACCGACACTATGGAATTGGAACAAAAGATCCGAGCTCGAAGGGAGATAGTGGGAAGTTATATGGCCGGATTAGAAACGTGGGATGAAGTTGAGTCTATCTTTGCGACGATGAACATTGCTTGGGGTAAGGTGAGGGACCCTCGTAAGATGCGGGAGCAAGAGACCGTAATCTCTCGAGGCTCGATTACGGAAATTGACGACCGAGCGGGCGGTGTTCGGCCAATTCCGCAATCACCCTACCGATTTTCCAATGCTCGGTCCGAGGTACAAGGACCAGCGAAGCATCGAGGTGAAGACAACTTTTCGGTGTTGGCCTCTTGGGTTGGCAAGTCCCCTGAGGACATTCAATCCCTGATCGATTCTGGAGTGCTCAGTCGAGATGAGGAGCTTCTCGACTGAAATCAACAACTACTAGTCTAGACTGCTGACATTTTGTGACTTGTCAGCTCGAACGGCAGCAATTTCATCTTCGTCTAGATAGCGCATCATGAAGGCGCCAAAAAGCATTTCCTCAAACGATTGTTGTCCCCAGCGCACCTCAATGTTGGGGTTTGGGTTTGCTCTATTTTGACCAGAATTATCCCACCAATTGTGCTGTATGAGCTTCGACCCCGCAGGGATTAACTTTGGCTCTGAAAGCGTATAAGACGTTTGCCAATTGAAATCGTAATTGGGAACTGAGAGAAGCAGCTCGTACTCTCCATCTGGGTAGACTACGCCCATTTCCATTGCTTTGCCTCTAAAATGGGCGTGAGGCAGCATGCTATATAGCCAGGCGTCTTTTGGTATCTCTCTAGCAATGGTTTCTTTGTGATTTCTTGCGTGAGCTGGAATCTTGATTCGAAAATTTGCGACAGAAAGAGAGAACACTTCATGTTTTGGAGTCTCATCCAGCACCCATATTCCCATCTTAGTCGCGTCTACAGCCGGTCTTCCAACTGGCGTGTAGTGCATCTGGAATTCTAGAGTTGTCCCTGCCGGTAGCAGCATACCAGTGTTATCTGGAAACGGGTCGGCGTTAATACCTGGAGCGTAACCGCGCAGGCCGCCACGCCCTTCGCGTTTCAATTTGCCAGCTCGTCGACCTTCAGTCTCAAGGGTACCGAATGACGTGATTACATGGTGTAAAACGGACGGATCACCAGGCAATATTTCTGCTGTGCCTATCCAGATGTCTTTCGGAATAGGGTTTGCGACTAGATGATACTGATAGTCCACGACGCCTGAGGCCGGTATTTCCATAGCAGGTATATCAATCACATAATCGGGCGGGCCCAGTGTTGGCTCGTTTGTCCACTTAGCAAACGATACGTCTGTCTCAGTAAGTGGGTCCATGCCGTCACCACGTGGAGAGCCGGCTTCGATCCAGTGTACTAGTTTTTTCGTTTCTTCCGCCGTGAGTGAACGATCGTTACTGAAATGTCCGACCGCGGGATCGGCATGCCAAGGAGGCATTCGTTTTGTTCGGACTACTTCTCTGATCATCAGAGAAAATCCCTTAACCATGTTGTAATCGTTCATTGCCCAGGGGCCGATACCGCCGGTTCTGTGACACGCTACGCAATTTTCTTGCAGGATCGGCGCGATCTCTTTTTCATAAGAGATCGCCGCGTGCTTTGCTCTGTTTGTTTTTTCAGGGAAATTTATAAGACAACCTATGGCGTCAGTTTGCGTAACTGTTATTGGTTTATCGCCCAGTACACTGTCGATAGCATTTTGCAGGTAATGATTTGATGCTTCTGCTTTTTGATTTTCGTAGGTCAATCTGTCATCCAGAGCGCCATGATAGAGGACCTTCCAAGTTTCAGGGTCTAATACAAAGACTTCCCCAGTTCGTACTAGATTCATCGACTCACCTATGATTTGAGTCTCGTCGACAAGAATTGGTAGGTCATACCCGAATTTGATTGCTTCGTCGTGAATTGAATTACGGTGGTCCTGTAAGTTGGAGTTGATAAGA
>CAJWGQ010000157.1 GCA_913041025.1 uncultured Gammaproteobacteria bacterium
ACCAAAATGGTGCACAAAGTATCTAGGTTATAGTTTATTTGTAAGAGTTAAATAAATGCACAATTATGTGGCATTTTGATTTCATCTGTTTCAAACTAACTCTGCTTTGATTAGGTAATTAAGAGGGGACTTCAATGATCAAGTTATTGATTGGCTTAGTTTTGTGCGGAATTGCAGTGCCAGGTTTCGCAGAAGGTCTAGATACGGGTGACACCGCTTGGATATTGACATCTACAGCGCTAGTGCTGTTTATGACCATACCAGGGTTGTCTTTATTTTATGCGGGTCTAGTCCGGTCGAAAAATGTCTTAAGCGTATTAATGCAGTGCTTTACTATTTGCTGTCTTATGTCGGTTTTGTGGCTAGTAGTTGGTTATTCCTTGGCCTTCGGAGATGGAGGCAGTCTGAATCAGTTTATCGGTGGCCTAGGTAACTTTCTGATGGGCGGTATTCAAGAGGAGACTCTTTCAGGTTCGATTCCAGAGAGCAACTTCGCACTTTTTCAAATGACCTTTGCAGTGATTACGCCGGCTCTGATAGTAGGTGGTTTTGCAGAACGCATGCGGTTCTCAGCTGTGGTTTTGTTCTCAGCTGCGTGGCTCTTGCTGGTTTATGCCCCTGTTTGTCATTGGGTTTGGGGTGGCGGATGGTTAGCCGACATGGGTCTGATGGATTTCGCAGGGGGTACAGTCGTTCATGTGACCGCGGGCGTCGCAGCGATAGTGATTGCGATGGTAATAGGAAACCGTGCTGGCTTTCCTAATCAAGCCATGCCTCCTCACAATATGACGATGACTATTACAGGCGCAGCCATGCTTTGGGTTGGTTGGTTTGGGTTTAATGGAGGAAGCGCATTAGCTGCGAATGGCGATGCAGCCATGGCTATGCTTGTAACGCATATATCAGCTGCTGCAGGCGCCTTAACCTGGATGGGCTTTGAATGGTCTAAATATGGTAAACCCTCAGCTCTTGGCCTAGTGACTGGGATGGTAGCAGGCTTGGCAACGATAACGCCTGCCTCGGGTTTTGTCGGTCCGGGCGGGGGGTTAGTGATTGGTATAGCTGGAGGTGCAGTTTGCTTCTTGGCTACCAATTTCATTAAGAGGTCCCTGAAGATTGATGATTCACTTGATGTATTTCCTGTCCACGGGGTAGGTGGAGCGCTGGGAATGTTGGCTACTGCTGTGTTTGCCAGTTCCTCTATAGGAGTCTTTAGTGGTCAGGGAATGGATGCGACGATGGGAGGCCAATTTGTAACACAATTGATTGGTGTGCTAGTGGTGCTGGTTTATACGGCGATCATTACTTGGGTGTTACTTAAGATAACTGAGGCCTTAGTTGGTAACAGAGTTTCATCGGATGAAGAGGTCGGAGGTTTGGATCTGGCATCTCATAATGAACGTGGTTACGACATGTAAATTGGCTAACGCCGAGAGCCCTTCAAATTCTTTGTAGTTTGTTGAAGGGCTCTCAGTTCGATCTACTGAAGGCCTGTTCGACCAGTAATTCTATCAATAAAGGAAACGTATACCCGAGGTGCTTAGCGCCATCGGGGTAGAGGCTGGTTTTGGTCATGCCTGGTAATGTGTTCACTTCAAGCATCACTATTTCTCCTCCACTAGAAACTATAAAGTCTGCCCGAGATAAATCTCTGAGACCGAGACCCTTATGGGCAGAAATAGCAAAATCTTGCAAACGTGCAGACATAGAGTCGGGTAGTGGCGCTGGAATTATATGCTCGCTTAGATTTTCGCCGTAGCGATTAGCAAAGTTGTACCACTCGTTCTCTGGTGTCACAACCTCGATAACGGGGAACGGTATGGTTTTACCTCCAACGTCAAGAACGCCCACTGTAATCTCTCTGCCTTCAATAAAACTCTCGATCAAGCAGGGACCATAATCTAATGAACTAGTTAGTTTGCTCTCTAAATCGTTTAATTCGGAGACTATCTCGACTCCAAGAGCCGAGCCTTGATTAATTGGTTTAATGACAACTGTTTCACCTAGGTTTTCTTTGATTTTCTGGTGAAGGGAACTTATTGAACTTGGAGGATCTTCGATTAGGATTCCGCTAGCATTGGGTATTTCTAGGGCATCGAATATTTTTTTAGAGACACCCTTGTCCATGGCCAGAGCACTGCCTCTGACATTGCTTCCTACATAGGGGATGCCGAGAATTTCTAAAAATCCTTGTATGGTTCCATCCTCTCCTACGGGGCCGTGCAGAGCGGGAAATATTACGTCGGGTTTGAATGCCAGGATATGTTCAGTTAGCTGGGCTTGGCTAATGTCTATCAGTTTTGTTTCGTAACCCTGCGCCTTGAGAGCCTCAGTAATCTGGGCAGCACTGGAGCGAGATACGTCAGCTTCGGCTGAATTTCCTCCCTCTAACACCCCAATTCGATTTGGCTTTTTCACGGTTTTCTAAGCTCTCTTCGATCGTCTATCACGCACCACCTTTCGTGATCTTTCCAAGATCCATCAATGAATAAAAACCCTGTAGATAGGCCCTCTTTAATAAAACCGCAACTTTTCACCAATCTGATTGAATTATGATTTTTTGGTTGTATGTTGGCCTCTAATCTATGTAAGCCAAACGTCTCAAATGCGATTTTCAATACGGCTAACAGACCTTCTTTCATAAAACCATGTCCCGCATAAGGTTTGCCAACATAGTACCCCAGCGAGCCGCTCTGGAAGGAGCCTCTTATAATGTTGTTGATGTTAATGACACCTACTATAGCATCGTCCTCTTTACTGCAGATTGCGAAGCCTTCGTGATCATCCTTCTTTATTCTGTTGATATAGGCTTTAAAAAGGCTCGAATTATTAGGTGGCGATATCCAGGGAAAGTGCATAGAGATGCTTTGTTTCATTAGACCAACGAATTCTACTTCGTCTTTGGGGTTTACTCTTCTGATGTATACTCGTGGCTCTTTGTTCATCTCGTTTTGCCGTGAGTAGCGAAGTTAAAAAAAATCGTGATTATCATTTAATGTAGCAAAAATAATAGATTGCGCCTCTTTCTCCTAGCCAAGCTCTGGAAAACTCCTTGAGATCATATTGTCTTTCAACATTCTCGGAATCTTCTGCTGCTGGGTCTAGCGTCAACACTTTATTGTTTTCTAGTCCATAAACACATACCAAATGCCCGTGTGTTTGTTTTAGAGGCGACCCCTTTAATGCGCCTTCCTTAAATCGGATGCTACAGACTAATGGTTGGCCGGTCGCTAAGACCTTTAGCGCATCCTCCCAATTCTCTGTGGTTTCAACCGACCCAATAAATCCATATTTGGCGGCGCTTTTAATGGCAAGTGGCCATGAACCAAAGGCGTTGGTTGCTGGGTCAAAACACTTGTCGATGATCTCGTCCCAATCTATCGAGCTGTTGCTTAGCGATAAGGCCATAGCCGTGGCTGTGGGCGAACAAATCCTGTCTCGAATGTTTTTGTTTTTGCTTTTCTGACTAAACCTTTGGGGTGGGTTTGTTTTTAAATTTGTTGTAGAAATTTCAGCTGTAGTTTGTTTTGTCAGTTCTCTAATGGATAGGGTGAGAAGATAGTCTTGGGGTTTAGTCTTTTGGTTTATCTTTATTCGGACTTCGCCGGCATCCATATCTGATTTTGTGTGCCAACAATCTATGTGCCCAGATACTTCGTTTGTTTCCTTTTGCGGACGGTAGTCTTTGGGACTGGGTATCGGATATAACTTATGACAGGAATTTGCTCTAAGTGAGAACTGATACTCGCCCAAATTCTTCAAAGCGCTATAACTTGGCACAATGATATGGTCGGCAGGTATTTTTGGGGTTTTTATGAGGCCAACCCAAGCGCTGGAACCGCTTTTGGTCCAGTTAATGTCCCCATCTAGCTTGAGAGGAAATCGTTCTTTGATATTTGTATCAGCGAAGCGCTGTTTATGTATCATCAGACCATAATATCAATGAATATTGCGATATTCTCGATTACTGGCCATCGAATTTATGCGAATACAAATATTTAGTACTGACGGATGCACTCTTTGTGAGAAGGTCATAGACAAACTATTTGACTTGTCCCTTAACCAGGGATTGGAACTTGTTGTCACTGACGTATCTTTAGATGATGAGCTGCTTAGCCGATATGGAACGGACATACCGGTAATCAAAACCTCAGAGAAAACTTTGAGGAGTCCGTTTAGTGATGAAGAAATGTTGGAACTCATAAAGCAAAGTATTCCCTAGAGACAGCTTATCGTAGAAACTTATTAGAAGGGCTGATAAAGGGTAGTGGCTGATTAATTAATTGCGCGTAGACTTGTCTAAAGGCTAAGACATTTTTTACGTAATTTCGCGTTTCTTTAAATGGAATTTGTTCAATCCAGACATCCAAAGGTAGGGCTTTTTTTCCTTTAGTCCAGCGGTCAACTCTTTGTTCTCCAGCATTGTATGCTGCTACCGCCAGCGCAGTTTGACCTCTGTATCTTTTTAAAAGCCAGCTCAGATGAAAGCTACCCAACTTAATGTTAAGCCCAGGATTATGAAGGCGCGAAGTTGAGGGGGCTGAAAGGCCCATTCTTCTGGCAGTCAGGTTGGCCGTTGAGGGTATTAGCTGCATGAGTCCTCGAGCGTTCGCACTGGATACTGCGAGAACATTGAACGCTGATTCTTGCCTCGATACAGCATAGAGCAAAGCGAGTGGTTGGTCTGTGGTTAGAGCTGCCTCTTTAAATTCCTGCTGATAGAGAATGGGAAATCTGAGCTTTAGATGGTCGCGCGCTCCGGCGTCTCCAGCAGTTCGAATAGTCAACGGCGTTTTTCCAAGATCGTTGATGAAATATATCGAGTTTATTTTTTCTTCGTCTGGTTGAGTCGATAATGTGCGATACCATTCTCGTCTGGCGTTGACGTTGTCTCCTACTGCAAAAAGTTCCTTCGCCCGAAAGACATTTTGGTTCTTGGGTACTTGTAGTGCTGATCTGGGTAATGAAGCATCGTTTAGTCTTGGCTTACTTTGCAGAAGGCTTGCTGCCATAAATCCATAGTAGTGCCGTTCGTCTGAAATTCTTGTCAGCCGGAGTTTTGCCTCTTGTTCTTCTCCACCTATTTCAATTTGGGCTCTCGATAGCCAGTAATCCCATCGGATGTCTTCCTCAATAGAGAGGGCTCTTTTTACCCAATAGCTTGTCTCCTCCCAATTGGCGTTCTTGATTGCCGAGTTTGCGAGCTCTTTGACAAGGTTTTCGTCTTTGAACCGGTAACGGTCGCTTGTACCAGGGAAGATATTTTCTTTTGCTTGGCCTTTCACGATGTTTGACTCAGCTAGTTGGATTTCTTGGTCTGAAAAGCTGTATTGACCTTTAAAACTGGACCATGCTTTCTTAGCTTGAGTCGGATGGTTCTTTGATAAACGCGAGACGCCGTGTAACACGATGTGTTTTTCTTTTTCCTTAGACGCACCAAGTGATTTGAATGTAGATATACGTTTGGGTTGAGTATGAACTCGATAAAGGATTTGCCCCGCCTGTTTGTTAGATCCTGATAAAAATCTAAGTAAGTATCTGGAGAGTTGGCGTTCGTTTGCGCCAATTGTAAGTTTGAGCCTTGACCAGACGACCTCTTCATTAAAGTACTTCGTTTTCTTCCAGACTTCAAAGAGGGGATCACACACCTTTGGCTGTGATTTGGGTTTTACCCAAAGATCTTCTGTTAGTGCTAGTGCTTCATCTTTCTGATTGGTGCCGTAAAGCGAGCGGGCATATAAACACCGTAATTCAGGATCCGATGTTGTTACATAATTATCTTGGAATGCTTTCCACCTTCTTTGTTTGCCGATTAACTTCAGCCATCTTTTTTCAAGAATAGCTGTGACTGGAAGGTGAGCAAATTTGGTTTTAAATTCATCCATCTCAACTTGTGATCGTTTGTGCAAGAGTCGATTGAATTTGTGATAGCTCAGGTAGTCTTTTAAGAGGTAACTGTCTAACTCATCTTGCAATTTGCTGAATTTTTTGATTTGACCCTGAGACAAGTGCTTTAGGGCTTCTTTGTATTGGGACCGTTGCTGAAGTGTAGAAGTCTCTCCGGGTTGTGATTTGGAATAGCAAAGTAGAGGTACGATTAGTACAAGCAATATAGGAAAGAGATGGAAACTGCGAAAGTGTTTTTGGCAAAGCATTTAAGGGTCCACCTGTAATGAATTAGAGTTGATATCTTTGCCTTGATGACGTTCATATGGTCAAGTCAGGCTGAGCCATCAGGATGTGATAAGACTCGGATTATGCCACTGGCGAGACGTGTCTTCAAAATCGAGATAATCCAAGCGATTGCTAAGAGCGAGATTAGATTTAAACCCCTCAACATTGTTTATCAAAAGATTTGTCTAGTAAGCTTATCTACCTTATTCATGCGTTGATAATGACTGGTAGATTGCTTTGAGTTGGTTTCTGATTATATTTTTGTTTCTTTTGGCGTTTGTCCCTCTGGTTTACGCCATCCCTTCCGCAAAACAAAGGCGCCAAGCGAGAATGCGAAAGCGGGCGGCTCAAGATGGTTTGCAGGTCGAAATTCGGTTTATACCCAAAATGACATCAGATGCTTCTGAGATCGTTAACACTGAAGGGGTGCTTAGGGAAGTGAAAGTGGAATGTGCGGCATACCAACTTGCCTTCAAGAAACCTCTGCCAAATGTACCTCACGTATTATTGTTGAAGTTTCATGAAAACCAACTGAACTCCCTGATCAAAGTATTCGAGGGTTGGGGAGTTCGAAAAGCGATGGAACTTCATTATTT
>CAJWGQ010000158.1 GCA_913041025.1 uncultured Gammaproteobacteria bacterium
GTGGATATGTTTATCGCGATGGATCCGCCAAAGCACGACGTGCAGAGAAAGACCGTTTCTCCTGTCGTCGCGCCAAGCAATCTCGCCAATATGGAACCGTTGATCAGAGAACGTACGATCGAGGTCCTCGACTCATTGCCGATTGGAGAGACTTTCGACTGGGTCGACACAGTATCGATCGAGCTAACAACACGCATGCTTGCTACCCTGTTCGAGTTCCCCTTCGAAGACCGAAGAAAACTAACACGCTGGTCCGATGTATCTACTGCCGTACCAGGCAGGGGCATTATTGACACCGAGCAGCAAAGAATCGATGAGTTAATGGAATGCTTAACTTATTTCACCAATCTCTGGAATGAGCGAAAAGCTAACCCAAGCACCGACCTTATCTCGCTACTTGCTCATGGGGAAGAGACCAAGGACATGCAACCCATGGAGTTTCTGGGCAATCTGATCCTCCTGATCGTCGGGGGTAACGACACAACAAGAAATTCGATGACTGGAAGCGTGCTGGCCTTGAACGAGTTTCCGACAGAGTACGACAAACTCAGAAACGATCTGACGCTCATCCCCAATATGGTGGCGGAACTTATTCGCTGGCAAACTCCGCTAGCCTACATGCGGCGAACCGCCAACTTTGATTGTGAAATCAGAGATAAGCAGATTAAAGCTGGAGACCAGATCCTCATGTGGTATGTGTCTGGTAATCGAGATGAAAGCGTATTCGAAAATCCTAATGACCTGATCATCGACCGAGCCAATGCAAGAGCCCATCTCTCCTTCGGATTTGGCATACACCGTTGTTTTGGTAACCGTCTTGCTGAACAGCAATTGAGAATTTTATGGGAAGAAATAATGAAGCGGTTCCACAAAATCGAAGTGATGGAAGAACCAAAAAGAACCCCATCTTCCTTCGTCAAAGGCTACACCTACATGCCGGTCAAGCTACACGCAAAATAAAAGCGCAAGCTTTAAGAAAAGAAAAAGAGTTGGCGCGTCCAACTCTTTTTTTGAACGGTCATTTTTCAAGGCGAAGATGAAAAGAAATACCTACCGCCTCCCTTTCACCCGCACGATCTTCATTCACTCTCGCTAACAAAGAATCATCGTCAACTTTCAAAGCAGTAGCGCGGTAAAGAACTCCATCAATTCTAACAATAACCTGAGGATCTTCTTCTATTAATGATGACCAGCTGTTCGGTGCCCTAGACCAAGTGTATAACTCGTCATCGATCACATGTGGATCGAGCGTGACGGAGTAAGCGTTTTTCATACCAAACTGGACCTCTATAAACTTCCCATCGGGTAATAACACCTTCCAGTCAGGTTCAGAAATTGAAATCTCACCCTTCAACTTCCCTCCTGGGATCGGGCCGATTGGACCGGAGAACTGGGCGTATATATATAAACTGAGTAGAACGGCACCGAAAAGAATTGTCATTGCCAAGAAAAGTTTGAATACGAAACGTATAACTTTCATTTATTCATCCAAAATGGCTGACATACCCATCTCCCTCTAAAAACAAACAGTTAAGTATAAAAATATACTACGTTGCCGCTTTCGATCGTTGTTCTCTGAGCTGCTCCTGCACCCGCTCATATGACGCCCTATCAATTCGATATCCAGCATAAAAAAGAGCAGCGATCAGCCCCCAAACCATCGCGAAGGGTCCTTCGACGACACCTAATCGAAACAACACGTCCGCAGGCACTTCTCCTTGGATCGAACCGGGAGGCAACAGCACGTAATACTCAATTGCAATCCCCGCAACCACGTGCCCGATCGCATTTGAAGTCTTGGCAAAAAATGTCCTGGCCGAGTAAAAAATTCCTTCCTGTCTTCGTCCAGTTCTTGCCTCATGTTCATCTGTGATATCAGCCAATGCCGACATAACACTGATGTTAAGCACCGAACCAAACACGGATGAGAAAATAGTCCAAAATATAATGAACACCACAAGCGGCAAGGTGCTGTTAGCAGGAGCGAAGCCAAGCAAACCAAGTGTGACAGCTGTTGACCAAAAAATACTCAGCCCAGCCGCCGAGAACACTATGGTCCAACGTTTATCAAACCGTGTGTGGGCAATAGAAGCAAAAAAGAAACCCAAATGAAAACCAATCAAATTAGCAATTGCCAAGAACCCAATCTGAAAAGGGGAAAGTTCCCAGAAAAAAGTCGCTATATATATGGACAGTGTCTCGTGCGTGCCAATCGTCACAGAGAGGAAAAATAGCCCAATTAACAAGAAAAGATAATTGCGGTTCTGGATCGCCTCCCACATATCACGAAATAAACGAAAAGGAGAAAATTTCTCCCCGTCGTCCGGCGCTTCATTCATATAAGGGATTCGGTCTCGAGTGAACCAACCACAACAAAAAATTGTGACGACTACCAGCAGACAACAAAAACCAACGACCGGCACATAAGCCGGGCCAAACAGCTGGGCTCCGCCAAGAGCTTCACCTTCCTCTTTAAATAGCCAACCAAAGACGATAAACCAGGTGACGATGTGCATTAACTGAGCTCCATAATAACCAAATAAGTTATTAAAGCTCATGACGTTAGTCCGCTCGATATAATCGGTAGACAGTTCGGCTCCCATAGCCAGATGGGGTACTGCAAAAAATGTGACGAAGGTTCGCATACAAATCGTAAACACAAGAAGCCAATAGAATAAGTAGTCTTGGGAGCCAAGAATTGCTTCAGGAGGATTAAAAATAAGAAAAATCGAAGCCGCTAAAGGTATAGGGGCCATGAACATAAACGGGTGCCGCCGTCCGAATCGAGACCTGAATCGGTCGGATATCGAACCGATTAAAGGATCCGTAACCGCGTCTGCAAATATCGCTATAGAGACAGCTAACGCTGCCAAAGCCGCGCCCAAGCCTAAAATCTGCTGATAGTAGATAAACGTCAAGGCGTTGAAGATCCAGTTAGTTGCAGCTTCCCCTATGGTGCCCACACCAAACCAGACCTTGGTTCGCAATTTTAGTTGATTATCCGGTTCTTCAGATTCTGAAGACGGAGCACTCATATCCCTCATAACTTCTCCCCAAAACGTGAGACGAGCCCTCTTTAATCATGCTATCTAGCAATCACCAGAACAACCAGTTTCTTTAGGCAATTACGCTCCGCCATAACCGAGAGGTTTTAGCTATAGATCAAAAAATCAGGGAATTTCCCTAACATTGCCCTGAGCAATTCGTTAAGGTAGTTGTTCCGGACAGAAAAAAACAGGAAATCAGAAGTACTGAAAATGAAAAAAGTGCTACTTCTCGGTCTAGGCACCTTGTTTTGCTTAATTGCGAGTTTTTCCATTGCCGCCGACAACCCACTAACGGAAAAAATCGGCTGGGTCACAAAGTTGGAGGGACCTCTGACCAACAGCAGCGGCAGTGAACTAACCGAACTAATCGACGAGGCGAACGATGAAGGAGTTTCCTTTGTTCTGATTCAAATCGATACCCCAGGCGGACGCGTCGATGCTCTTAGAGAACTCGTTAAGACCGTTCTGAACTCAAACGTCCCTATAATCTCCTACGTGGGCCCACAAGGCGCCAGGTCAGCCAGCGCAGGCACGTACCTCGTTCTTTCGAGCCACATCGCCGCCATGGCTCCCGCCACGAATATCGGCTCTTCGACCCCGGTCACCATAGGCGGGCCAGCGCCGAGCGAGGACATGAGGAACAAAATGGTGAACGATGCGGCAGCCTATATAAGAGGATTAGCTGCACAAAGAGGCCGAAATGCGGAGTGGGCCGAAAAAAGCGTTCGAGATTCAGTGAACATTACCTCAAAAGAGGCCTTGGACCTTAATGTCATAGATTTTATTGCACCGAGTATTCCGGAGCTACTCAAACAAATTGATGGCGTCACAATAACCCTACAAAACACCGAGTTAGCTTTCAGTCCAGGCAACGCTAAGCTAGTAGACAAATCAGTGAGCGGCAATATCAGCTATTCCATCGTGTGGATAGTCAGTGGCGCTGCCATGATCCTGGCCGAATTTCTCTTCTCGGGTTTCATCGTCGTGTTCTTCGGCTTGGGAGCGGTTATTGCTGGTATAGCGATCGCTTTTGGCGTTCCCGGATCAGGAGGAATACCCTTCATTATATTTTCCGTCTCCTCGATTGTTTTGCTAGTAGTTGCTAGAAATCATATGAAAACATGGTTTCAAGGAGACTTAGTGGGAGAGAAAAATGCGGACATCGATACCGGGATAATTGGTGATAGCGTAGAAATAGTTTCAGGTTTTGATGAGTCTTCGCCTGGTTATGGCATCGTGAGATATCGCGGATCCAACTGGAACGCGCGATCGGAGAAAGAAATTCATCAGGTAGGCACTCGCCTACAGGTAGTTGATAGAGAATCTAACGTACTAATAGTGTAATCGAGGAGGGAATATGGACTTTTTTAGCTTTAGCACACTAATACCTTTCATTTTTGCAATCATTGTTATTTGGACTTTCATCCAAGTAGTAAGGATCGTACCGCAAAAAGAGAACTTTGTTGTTGAAAGACTAGGAAAATACAGTAAAACGCTCAGCGCGGGCTTACATATACTGGTCCCGTTTCTGGATCGCGTGGCCTATAAACATTCACTAAAGGAGCAGGCGATCGATGTTCCGTCACAAAGCTGTATCACCAAAGACAACATCGCTGTCGAAATTGACGGGATATTGTATGTACAGGTGGTCGATGCGCAACTAGCAAGTTATGGAATCGAGAACTACTTTTATGCAACCTCACAGCTCGCTCAAACCACCCTGCGATCGGAAATTGGTAAAATTGAGCTAGACCGAACCTTCGAGGAGAGAGATCTAATCAATGCGCAGGTTGTGGCGGCTGTTGACGCTGCTTCAGACCCCTGGGGTGTAAAAGTCTTAAGGTACGAGATCAAAGACATAAACCCACCTCCATCCGTCAGAGATGCTCTTGAAAAACAAATGAGAGCAGAAAGAGAACGAAGAGCCGTTGTAGCTGAATCAGAGGGAGACAGGCAGGCCAAGATCAATGTCTCTGAGGGACAAAAACAAGAACTGATCAATCTCTCCGAAGCAGAAAAGCTCAAACAAATTAACGAAGCTGAAGGTAAAGCTAAAGAAATAGAATTATTAGCTGAAGCAACGGCTCAGGGTATTCGGACAATCGCGAGCGCTATCAATGAAGAAGGCGGGCTCGACGCGGTCAATCTAAGAGTGGCAGAACAGTACGTCACTCAATTTGGCAAACTAGCGCAGGAGTCCAATACTCTAATATTGCCTAGTAACGCCGCAGACATAGCTAGTTTTGTCGGGACTATAACTACTGCCATGAGCCACCTAAAAGGCAGCGAAAAATCGACGGATTCCGCTAAAGCTTAAAGAACCTCTGATCAAATAATTGCGCTAGCCGGGCAAGTGTTGGTTGATCTTTCCCAATAGCCTTTCTAAATCTACAGGTTTTGTATCGTAATCATCTGCGCCTGATTCTAAGGCCCGCTGTCGGTGTTCTTCCATAGCATGCGCTGACAACGCGATAACAGGAATAGATTTCGTGGAATCATCTCCTTTGATGACTTTAATCGCATCCCATCCATCCATAACCGGCATACTCAAATCCATCAAGATCAAATCTGGATTTTCAGATTTAGATTTATCCACTCCAACCTGACCGTTCTCCGCAATGACGACATCGAAGCCCTTGCGGGTCAACCGCCTCTGCAACATATAAACGTTGTCCTCGTTATCCTCAACATACAGTATTTTTGCCATTCTTATTATCCTGTCCCAGAATTAGAGCTGATCAAATTAGAGACTTCTTGAACTATCTGATCACGTGTCATCTCACTCTTTTGAATTATATTCTCTACCCCGCCCCGAAGTCTCTCAAGATCTTTTTCATTAAGATCTGCCGCCGTAACCACAAGAATAGGAATTTCAGCTTTTGATTCCATTTTCTTTATCTTATCCAAAAATTCAAAGCCGTCCATTACCGGCATCATCAGATCCAGAAGAATCATATCTGGGTTCGCGTCCATTTCTTCCAGCTTATCAAGACCTTCCTTGCCATTAACGGCCTCAAAGACCTCGTATTCCTCAGACCTTAATAAACGTCGTAAAAACATCCTAGAATCTGGATCATCCTCAACAACTAAAACAGACTTTCCAGGCCCAATGCCAACAAACCGCCTAAGCGCGGTGATCAATTTATCGCGATTTACCGGTTTTGAGACATAGTCATTTGCCCCAAGAGCAAGCCCCTGCTTTTGCTCATCCAAAATAGAAGCCATAACTACAGGAATGTTTTCGGTCTCTGGGTCGGCTTTCAGAGTTCTGAGAACCGACCATCCGTCCATTTCAGGCATCAAGATATCTAACGTAATAACAGACGGTTTTTCTGTTCGCGCTAAATGGATACCTTCTTTACCGCCCTCGGCTAACAGTACTTCAAAGCCATCATTCTCCAGATGATTTTTCATCAAATCCCGCACAATAGGATCATCGTCAATCACCAACACCTTTTTCTCAGAGGAAAGGGCGGCTAATTCTTGCTGGGCTTCTTTTGTTTTCACGGGAACTTCTAATGCCAACTCATCTTCTAATCCTCGTGAATCAGACGGCAAAAGAGCAGTGAAGGTAGACCCTGAGCCTAACTCGCTGGTCACCATCAACTCGCCACCCATCATATTGGCGAGCTGTTTGGATATAGACAAACCCAGGCCCGTTCCGCCATATTTTCTTGT
>CAJWGQ010000159.1 GCA_913041025.1 uncultured Gammaproteobacteria bacterium
TCGACTCTCTCGCTGATCCATAATCGTAGCCCGCTTTGATAGAGGATTTAGACATCAGGCTTAAAACGCCACTCTTAATAAGGCCCTGAGAATCAACGCACAAATCGTATTTAGTCTCACGTAATTTCCATTTGAACGCTCGTATCTCATGAGCTGAGGAAACCAAGGATTGACGCCATCGTCTCCAGGCGACAGGAATTACGCTAGACACTCCAGGATGCATACTCGCTATTTCTGAGAACCCTTCCTCAATCATCCAATCGATCTCAAACCCCCGTGCAACCGCATCACTAACAGCTGGAAGAGCGTGGACCACATCTCCCAGTGAAGAAGTCTTTATCAGCAGTACTTTCATATGTCTAAGATTGAAATAATCTCTGTTGCCTCGATCTTCTTGAGGCAATCCATATGACCCAAGGGGCAGACTCTCTGAAAACATGGTCGACAGTCCAGTTGTCTCGACACAACCCAACTATTTTTAGATAAAGGAGGAGTGTATTCGCTTGAAGTGGAGCCAAATAAAGCCACTGTTTTTGTATTAAGCGCGGCAGAAATATGCATCAAACCCGAGTCGTTACAAACTAAGGTGTCCGCTAGAGAAATAAGGTCTACCACGTCTTCTAAAGAGGTCTTACCAGCAAGATTAATTGCGCCATTCGCTTTATTTTCTATAAGCTCACAATCGCTGCCATCTTTTTCAGAGCCAAGAAGCCAAACTTGTCGTCCATTGTCGAGACAATACTTCGCTACGTCCGCAAAATAGGAGACTGGCCATTTTTTTGCTGGCCCAAACTCGGCTCCCGGAGCAAGCGCGATGGCTCCAGTTCCAGAGAGATTAAATCTCGAGACCAACCTTGATCGGTTCTCTACATCAAATTGCAAAACTGGATCTAGAGCTGGCCTAACAAACTGTTCGTGTTTGCCCAGCGATAAAGCGGAGTAACGTTCAACCATTAAAGGCAAAGCGCTTTTATCTAGGGACCGAGCATCATTCAATATCCCAAAGCGCATCTCACCCAACCAGCCAATCCGTTTTTTTATTCTCGCAAGAAAAGGGACCAAAGCAGACTTCCAGGAATTTGGCAGAACATAGACTTCGTCGTAATTTTCTTCCCTTATTTGTGCGGCCGCTTTTATTCTTGTACTGAGATCTATCCGACCATGACCAACATCGAGCACATAAGTTTTTCGCACTTCGTTCATCCGGGAAGCTATCGGAAGAGTTGAGGGAGGTGCCAAGACATCTATAATCTTTGCAACCGGTCGACTCGACAACGATTGTATTAGAGAGTGAGCCATGACCATGTCTCCGACCCAAGCCGGTGCCACGATCAATAACTTCACTTCACTAGAGTATGCCATTCTTCATTGACAGAGCGATTGCCTCTCACCTGATCGAAGTAAGCCGACTGAATCTTCTCGGTGATTGGTCCTCTTGATCCTTCGCCAATTACTCTTCCATCTAGCGATCGAATGGGCAAAACTTCAGCTGCCGTGCCGGTGAAAAATGCTTCATCCGCGATATAGACCTCGTCTCGGGTTATACGCCTTTCCAATATCTGTAAATCCAGTTCTTTAGCTAAAGTAAACACAGTAGACCTCGTGATTCCCGCCAAACACGAAGTCAATTCCGGTGTGTGCAAAACACCGTCTTTGATCACAAACACATTCTCTCCACTTCCCTCAGCGACGTAACCTTCATTATCTAGAAGTAGAGCTTCATCACATCCGCTATCCAAGGCTTCATGTAGTGCTAAAATCGAATTGGTGTAGTTACCATTCGATTTGGCCTTACACATCGTAATATTTACATGATGTCTGGTGTAGGAGGAGGTTCTGACCTTGATTCCTTTTTCCCGAGAATCAGGATCCATGTAATCGGGCCATGGCCAGGCAGCGATAGAAACGTGAACAGTTAAATCCTTCGCACGAATACCCATAGCCTCACTACCTAGGAAGACCATCGGACGAAGGTACCCTTCTTCTAACTCGTTCTGGCGAAATACCTGAATCTGAGCTTCGTTAAGATCTTCTTTTGTATAGGGAATTGTCAATCCCAGGATATGCGCAGATTCGAACAGTCGGTTGGTATGCTCTCTTAATCTAAATATACTTGTTCCAGTTGGTGTTTTATAAGCTCGAACCCCTTCAAAAACACCCAATCCATAGTGCAGAGTATGGGTTAGAACATGAACCTTAGCCTCCCGCCAGGGAAGCATTTCACCATCCATAAAAATCCAACCATCTCGATCAGCAAAATTCACATCAGACAATATCTTTCTCTAAAATTTCTTGGAACGGGTGCGCTATTGCACCAAAAATCGTCGAATTAGTCACGCATCTCAGATTTCTCAAGTTTTGCGACTCCGACTATAATGCCAACCTTTTTATGTGCTTTGGATCGCGAGAAAACATTTTTCGATCTAGGGACTTCATTAAGTGTGAAGAAATGAATCCGGGAAACCAAACACCAACAGATGGTGGCTATACAATATCTAGAGCGAGCATCGACGACCTTGCTGGCATTTTATCCATCATAAGGCCGCTGGAAAAAACAGGCGCACTCGTTAAACGCTCAAAACAAAGAATGGAAGAGGACATAGAGTTTTTTCTTGTCGCAAAGCAAGGTGAATCAATCATTGGTTGTTGCGCGGTCTTTCACCACGAGGATATGGCAGAGCTTGCTTGTATTGCAGTACATTCAGACTTTAGAGGGAATGACCACGTAAAAAATATCGGAACCGCTCTTTTATCAGCTAGCGAAGAAACCGCGAGAAAACAGGGCTCAAATACGTTGTTTGTTTTGACCACTCAAGCCAGAGAATGGTTTTTAGCCAAAGGGTTCTCTGATTCCTCTTTGGAGGATTTACCTACCCAAAAAAAAGAACTATACAATTGGCAACGGCAGTCTCAGATACTATCGAAGTCGTTGACATGACCAACAAACCAACTAATCACAAAGGAAGCAAACATGGCTGACGAACGGCAACATTCCTCCATCGTTGTAGATGGAGTAGAACAGGCACCCAGCCGGGCAATGCTATATCCGGTCGGTTTTTCAGAGGATGACTTTAAGAAACCTCAGATCGGGATTGCTTCAACCTGGAGCATGATCACGCCCTGCAACATGCATATCAACGAATTAGCCGATCAAGCCGAAATAGGAGCCAATGAAGCAGGCGGTAAGGCGGTGCAATTTAATACCATCACCGTTTCTGACGGTATTTCAATGGGAACGCCCGGCATGCGCTACTCGCTGGTATCAAGGGAAGTCATTGCAGATTCAATCGAAACCGTCGTCGCGGCTCAAGGATTCGATGGATTTGTCGCAATAGGTGGCTGTGACAAAAACATGCCAGCATGTGGCATCGCCATGGCGCGACTCGACCGACCAAGCGTTTTTGTCTACGGGGGTACGATACTCCCCGGCAAAGAAAGAAGAGATATTGTCTCGGTGTTCGAGGCAGTTGGGGGACATGCTGCTGGAAGCGTATCTGATATCGAGCTAAAAGAAGTCGAATCAACCGCGATACCTGGTCCAGGATCCTGTGGCGGAATGTACACAGCCAATACAATGGCCTCGGCGATGGAAGCTCTTGGGCTTTCTCTACCCAATAGTTCAGCTCAAAATGCCGTCAGTGAAGCCAAAAAAATCGATAGCAGGAACGCTGGAATCGCAGTCCGTAATCTCATCAAATTAGGTATCAAGCCTAGCGACATTCTATGCAAAGAGTCCTTCGAGAATGCCATCACAGTATCAATTGCGCTTGAGGGATCAACGAATGCTGTCCTGCATCTTCTAGGGATTGCCCACGCTGCTGGCATCAAGCTAGAACTCGACGACTTTAGCAGAATCGGCACTCGCGTTCCGGTTCTCGCGGATATGCGTCCCGCTGGCCAGTATGCAATGAGCGAGTTGATCGAAATAGGAGGCATACAGCCACTCATGAAGCTCTTGTTGACAGAGGGCCTTCTAAAGGGGGACTGCCTAACTGTGACGGGTAAAACGCTCGCCGAAAATCTTGAACAGGTCAAAGATTACCCTGAGAATCAAAAGATCATCCGGCCCCTTAGCAATCCGATCAAAAAAGACAGTCACCTGGTTATTCTTCGAGGAAACTTGGCTCCCGAAGGGGCCGTGGCGAAAATTACGGGACATGAAGGGCTTACCTTTGAAGGCACAGCCAAGTGCTACAAAGGAGAAGAAGCCGCTATGAAAGCCATAATGGATGGCAGTGTCGATAAGGGTGATGTAGTCGTTGTTCGATATGAAGGCCCAAAAGGTGGGCCTGGCATGCGAGAAATGCTCAGTCCTACCAGCGCCATCAATGGTAGAGGTCTTAGCGAGCATGTCGCACTCATTACCGATGGCCGATTCTCTGGAGGCTCACACGGATTTGTAATTGGTCACATTACGCCCGAAGCCTTTGAAGGCGGACCAATCGCTTTGATTGAAGACGGGGACTCCATCAAAATTAACGCAGAAACCAACGAGATCAACCTGCTAATCTCTGACGAGGTGTGGGAGGCTCGGCGGGCTAAATGGTCTAAACCAGCGCCCTACACAAAGATCGGGACATTGGCGAAATATGCAAAGTTGGTAAGCACAGCCAGTGAGGGCGCTGTAACGGACAAATACCTTGATTAGTCCATCAAAGTGAACCATGGAAAAACAGTGCAATATTTGCTTAAGAGAGTGCGAGCAACTAAAGCTTACTAAAGGCTACAAATTATTGGTTTGTCTTCAATGTTGGCTAGATGCTGAAAAGGGATGGGCCAACCAGCATCAAGAAATTCTATTTGAGGCGCTAAAAAGGAACGGCTTGTTAATTCCGGACCGAAACCGTGAGGGCCTTTTACCCCGCGATTATCTTCCCCCAAAAGACTTTAACCTATAGGACGCTCAGTCGTTTGATGGACCCAATCAACCAGGTATTTCACATTATCCACTGGAGTTTCAGGGATAATCCCGTGGCCGAGGTTAAATATGTGGCCATCCCTGCCCTTAACATTGTCCAATAGCCGCTGAGACTGATTTTTGATGGTGTCTTGATCAGAACACAGTACGATCGGGTCTAGATTCCCCTGTACTGATCGGCAGGCCAGCTCGTCCCATGTGGCTCTCATTGGCGTTCGCCAGTCGAAGGCATAAACATCAATCGCTAGATTTGAGATTGATCTCAATAAATGCTGGTTACCTGTTCCAAAATAGATAATCGGCACTCTTCCCGAAAGATTATCCAATAATTTTTGAAGATGAGGTTTAACAAACTGCTCAAAGTCCTGCAGAGATAAATTTCCTACCCAAGTGTCAAAAAGCTGAACCGCCTCGACCCCGGCTGTTATTTGCAGATTTAAGTAACTAGTGACCTGATCAACTAACTTGGAAATCAACAAGTCCCACAGTTCAGGTTTCTGATACATCATCTTTTTTACAAAGGTGTAGTTCCGGGAAGCCCCTCCCTCGATGGCATATGATGCCAGTGTAAAAGGCGCGCCAGCAAAACCAATCAGAGCGATTTCTTTTGGCAATTCAGAGAGAATGTTCTTAACAGTATGCTCGATATAGGGTGTTCCCACCTCTGCTTCCACGACGCTCAATTTCTCTACGTCTTTTTGCGAGCGCACGGGATTTGAAAATACTGGACCTACTTTCTCAACGTAATCGAGCTTTAACCCCATAGGCTCCATGATCGGCAACAAATCCGCGAACATAATGGCAGCATCAGTATTCAAAATTCGTTGCGCATCAAGTGTAGCAAGCGCAGCTTTTTCTGGATTCTTGAAAAACTCAAGGCTGGTCATCTTTCCTTTTACCGCATGGTATTCAGGCATGTATCTGCCCGCTTGACGATTCAACCATATCGGAGTGTAGGGAGTTGGTTCACCCCGGCAGGCTTTGAGGAAGACTTTATCCAAGAACACTAACCGACTATATCTCGGAGCCTAACGGATCCGTTTCTGCTTCGTAATTCACGGGTTCAAAACCGAAACCAAAGATTTTGAGAAAGTCTTCTCTGAAACCTTTCAAATCTCCATACTCCTCTAGGTTATCGGTCTCAACGACAGACCAGCGCCTTCTGACTTCCTCTTGGATCTCATCACTGAGCTCCTGATCGTCCATGCGAATTCGGTCGGAACCATCCAGCCTCTGTTCAACCCCAGGCTTAAGCTGGGTTCCAAACAGCCTAGAAATATGGGCTATACAATCTTCATGCACACCCTGATCCTTCATTACTCTAAAGAGCAAAGCCACGTAAAGTGGAACCACCGGAATCGCCGCGCTGGCCTGGCTCACAATAGCCTTCAGCACTGCAACCCGGGCCGACCCCCCAAGGCTTTGAAGGCTGGAAGAGATAGCTCTTTGAGCTCGATCTAAATCCATCTTCGCCTGTCCAAGTGTGCCCTCCCAATAGATGGGCCAGGTCAGTTCACTTCCAATGTAGGTAAAAGCAACTGTCTGACAACCAGGCGCAAGAAGCCCTGCCTCCTTTATATCTTTGATCCAAAACTCCCAATCTTCCCCACCCATTACCGTTACGGTGTCGCTAACTTCTTCTTCTGTTGCAGGGTCAAGCGCGACTTGCATCACCTCACCCTTATCAACGTTCACAGATTTAATATCGAGCACCCCATCCCCAAGAGGTTTGATACTAGAACGGTGAAGGACACCCGTTCTGGGATGAAGTCTTACAGGAGACGCGAGGCTATAAACCACAAGAT
>CAJWGQ010000160.1 GCA_913041025.1 uncultured Gammaproteobacteria bacterium
GCTTGGCTGGAGGATACGCGCCTTTAGGTGGAGTGTTTGCTACTGAGAAGATTGGGAGCGCAATTGAGAGTGCTGGTTTTCAGGTGATGTTTACTACCTTTGGAGCACATCCCGCCGCGTGTGCTGCTGCTACCGAGGTGCTCGATATCATGCGCGAGGAAGACCTAGTCGAAAGCGCTAAGGTTAAGGGTGAGTACTTGTTGAATCGGTTACAGGATTCGCTTGCTCAGCACCCGAATTTAGGTGAGGTCAGAGGTAAAGGACTCCTCGTCGCGGTAGAACTTGTGAAAGATCGAGAAACTTTAGAGCTCTTTCCTGAAGAGGAGTCGGTCACAAATAAGATTATTGGAAAAGGACTCGAAAAGGGTGTCTTTTTTTATGGAGGCGGGACTGGAATAGTCAGGGACCTCGTCTGCTTTGGTCCGACCTTTACTATAACGGAGGCTCAACTGGACAGAGTGGTTGATACTTTTGTTGATTGTGTTGATGAAGTGACAGGCTCTGTTGATTAAGAGATTATTTTGATGCGTCTTTTGATCGTGCACTGGATTGTTAAAAAACACTTTCTGATTTACTGAACTCCTCTGGGATGCCGTTCTTTAATTAATCACCGACCTTAGGAATTGATGCGCTGTAAAATGCGTAGTTAAATACTAATGAGTGATCGATTGGGGAGGTCGTCATGGTTCGTTTTTTTTGGTTTGTGTGTCTTTATTTTTTTGCGGCCTCGAGTTTGGTAGGGATTGGCTGGGCGCAAGATTTGTCCAAAGTGAAACAGGAAACCATCCAGTTAAGTGATACTGTGTATCTTATTGTTCCTAATCCTCCGTACGGAGGAAATTTAGCGGTGTCGGTTGGTGACGATGGTATTTTGTTGGTCGATGATCAGATGATGCCAATGACGCCGGGAATTCGAGAGGCGATAGCGCGCCTTCAGGAAGGTGGAATCAAATACCTCGTCAATACTCACTATCACTACGACCATGCTGGTGGTAACGAGGCTTTTGGTAAAGATTCTGTGATTGTCGCGCAGCATAATGTCCATATGCGCCTAGCAGAGGGTAGAGAAGCGGGTGCAAGATTTATTGAGGGAAAGCGACCCATTGAAGCGCTTCCCGATATTACTTTTGAATCTGATATGCGTTTTTACTGGAATGGAGAGGCGGTAGATGTGATCCATTTTCCGAATAGTTCTCACACGGACGGGGATTCAGTAATTTACTTTCGTGATTCGAATGTGGTTCATACCGGTGATCAATACGTAAATCTTAATGGTTTTCCCTACATAGACAGGGATGTAGGTGGCAGTGCAACTGGTTTACGAGACAACATTGGCGCTCTGCTTGAATTGATTGATGACGAGACGAAGATTATCCCAGGACACGGTCCGCTGGCGACAAAGGGAGATCTCGAAGCCTTTTATTCAATTGTTGCGGACTCAATCAGTATTGTTCGAACTTCTAAAGAACAGGGCAAAAGCCTGGATGAGATACAACAGACCGGTCTCCCAAAAAGATTCGATGGTGTGGTAGGTTTTATGCCTGCCGGTCTTTGGATTCAGTTTGTCTTCGACAGCCTAAACGATTGACGCTTTGACGTACCTGGAACCCCTTCTAGTTAGGGTTTGAGAAAATCCGATTAAAGTGCTCGGGCTCGTTCCAAGGCGGGTCTGGCATGACACTTGTCGATCCAAGCGCTAACATTTTGGAAAGGATCGAAGTCGAAGTTTACGGCCTTTAGCAGAAGCATCACACCAGCAACATTCAAGTCGGCTACTGAGAATTTTTCTCCGAGCAGGTAATCACTGTCTCGGAGGGCATGGTCGAGAACCTTAAGAGGACGGACCAGGCCTTTACTTGCCTGATCGATCTCAGCTTGATCCTGTTTATCCTTCGGAACGAAGAATTTCTGGATAACAATTTGCATTTGCAGAGGCTCGATCTCGCTGATTGCCCACACGCTCCACTGGTTTGCCTTTGCTTCATCATTAGGGTTGGTGGGATACAAATCCCCGGCGTAATGCTTTGTGAGGTAAAGATTAATCGCCATAGACTCAAACAGCTTGAGATCGCCATCTATGAGGGCGGGTATTCTTCCGTTTGGATTGATTTCGAGGTACTCATCTGCTTTTGATTCTTCCCCAAAATTAGTTTTGACGTGCTCGTAGTCGATGCCAGTCTCTTCTATGGCCCATAATGAGCGGTCTGCTCGTGATCCGGGAACACCATATATCTTGACGCCCATATAGTCCTCTTTTGTGTGTGCTATTTTATCTTGGTGAGTTCAAAGTATAGCTGTTGCGGGGAATTGGTTGCTAGTTCATCTATGAATCATTTTGTGTTTTCAAAAGCCAATTAAAAACTGTTGGCTAGGTTAAGGAGTAACGCTCATGCAAAAACTCTTTTTTTTGGCGGTTTTGCTTTTATTACCCGGCATTTTGAGCGGATAGACGGGGATCCGGTGTTATGGCGAGCTACGGTCAGTGATCCAGAAGTTTACCAATCGAAATGGACTGTTGAGATTCCCTTGGAGCGACGACCTGGCCAGAAAATATTTGAGTATGCCTGTCACGAGGGAAATCAAGCTGTGGGGAATATTCTTAGAGGAGCCAGAGTTCAGTCTTCAAGGTAGTATGAGGCCATAGGATTTGTGAATTATTCAAAGATGAACGAAGGACGGATGAATGTTAAATAAGCTAGACGATTATCCGATTCACCAGACGCCGGAGCCCATTGCATATTCGGTGACCAGTGATCGCAACGTTTACGATAGGACATGGTTCAATGGGTACTCACCTGATGGGTCCTATTATTTTGGCATAGGGATGTCAATCTACCCGCATCGTGGGGTAATGGACTGTGCGTTTAGTGTAGTAGAGAAAGACAAGCGTCAGCACTGTTTTTATGGGTCAAGACGTGCTCCTCTCGAACGCACAGACATGAGTGTTGGTCCTTTTCGCATAGAAGTGATTGAGCCGATGAGAAAGACTCGCGTGGTGTTGGAAGATAATGTCAGCGGAATTAAATGTGACCTGATTTTTTCAACGCGTACAGTGCCTATTCAAGAAGCCAGGCAGACTTTGTGGTCTGGTACGCGCAGAGTGATGGACGCGACACGATTTGATCAGTTTGGTCGGTGGCAAGGGACTGTCTCACACCCCGATGGCGAGCTGTTTATTGATGACAGTGAGTGTCTGGCAACGAAGGACAGATCCTGGGGTGTTCGAGCGGTGGGTGAGCCCGAGACTGGAGGAGCTCCTGCTACTGGCGGGGGTATTTTCTTTTTGTGGACGCCACTTTTTTGGGACGACCATGTCAGTCATGCCATCTTTTTTGATGGGCCAAATGGAGAGCCATTAGTCCGCGAGGGTCTTACTGCACCCCTTTATGATTCAGAAGCTGAGGTTCCGGATGACGGGCAATCTATGATCAGTAAGCAGTTAACCGCCAGGCACAGGGTAGAGTACCACCCAGGAACCCGGCTTGCTTCCTCGGCCGAAGTGGATTTAGTCGGACATGATGATAGCGTCAGGACAATAAAAATGACGCCTGTGCTGAAATTTATGATGAAAGGACTTGGCTATACTCACCCTGAGTGGCGACAGGGAGCTTGGCAAGGGGAGCTAGAAATAGGTCATGAGTCTTTTGATCCGAGGCAGTTGGATCCGTTGGCTGCAGAAAATATTCATAATCAGCAGGTAGTTAAAGTGACTGACGGTGAACGCGAGGGCATTGGTGTAATGGAGCAAATTTTTTTTGGTCCGTACACACCCTCGGGTTTCAATGGAATTCTGGATGGATATCAAACGAAATAAGGAGATTGAGTTGAATGATCGTGATTTGTCAGCTTATCAAATGAATGAGCTGGCCTTTTACACGCTTGCGGGCGCTCCTGAAACCCCTAGAGATTTGATCGAGGAAATAGAGCAAGGCGAAGCGCTTGGTCTTGGTTCAGTCTTTATATCGGAGCGGTTCAATATTAAGGAGGCGGCAACGCTGTCGGGTGCTGTCGGCGCAGTGTCGAGTAAATTAGGTATAGCCACCGCCGCAACTAACCACAATACGCGTCATCCAATGGTTAGCGCTGCCTTCGCAATGACGATGCATAAACTGACTGAAGGAAGATTCTCCTTGGGACTGGGCAGAGGTATTGGTCCCATGTTTGATGCTTATGGGCTTGAGCGTATAACGACCGCTCAGATCGAGGATTTTGTTGGATTGTTACGTCGAATTTGGGCGGGGGAAGTTGTTGTTCAGCATGATGGGCCATGCGGTAAATTTCCCTACCTTTCGATGGGTGGTGAATATAAAGAGCACATACCCATGACCTTCACGGCCTTTGGGCCAAACTCTCTGGCTTTAGGTGGTAGAGCTTTCGATGCCGTTGTTCTCCATACGTTTTTTACAGAGGAAACCACCCGTCGTTGCGTAGCCCAGGTGAAAGAAGCTGCCGAGAAAGCGGGCCGAAACCCCGGGGATGTTAAAGTCTGGTCGTGTTTTGCTGTGGTCGGAGACCACCTGCCCGAAGAAATTAGATTGAAAAAACTGGTGGGCCGGATGGCGACGTATTTACAAGCTTATGGTGATCTCATGGTTAAGACTAATGATTGGGATCCGATGGTATTGAAACGTTTTCGCGAAGACGACTTTGTGAGAAATTTCAGAGGCGCTATCGATAATCTCGCGACGACTGAACAGCTTGAGTATGTCGGATCATTGATTCCGGAAGACTGGTTGTCCAGTGCGGCCACGGGATCCTCAGATTCCTGTGTGGGTAGCATTAAAGAGCAGTTTGGGATGGGCTGCGATGGGGTGATACTCCATGGGGCCTCTCCAGAACAATTGGCGCCCATCGTAGGGGCTTATCGAGATCAAAGAGCTGAGGGTGAGTTCACCCATATGACCAACAATCCAGGGGGTGTCGTTTGATTCCTGGACCAAAGGAAGTGACACCAGCCTGGCTTACTGAGCAGCTGGTAAAGAAAGGGTTAGATTGTCAGGTCAATAGTTTTACCGAAGAGAGAATTGGCACTGGTCAGATTGGAATGTGTATACGTTATCAATTAAACGCTGAGGGGCAGGACGC
The DNA here is from genome assembly GCA_913041025.1 of uncultured Gammaproteobacteria bacterium. Next base: position 5,086 of record CAJWGQ010000160.1, read on the forward strand.
TCCTGGGTCCCTGGTCGGTAAGTTTGCCTCGCCCGATCCTTTAAGCAGCTCAACCGGAGTGCAGCTGCTAAATTATTTGAAGGAAGTTCGCTTCTACCAGGTTTTGCAGGAAAAGCTCACTATCAACACGCCTCGCTGTTTTTTCGCGGAGATCAACGGCGAAGGACCCGAATTCATGTTATTACTGGAAGACTTAACGCCAGCTCGACAGGGAGACCAGCTCGCTGGGTGTAATGCCGAGGTTGCGACTGCTGCAGTCCAGGAGGTGGTGGGTTTACATGCACCCTTATGGAAGGATTCGTCTCTCGACGACATGCCGTTTTTAGGTAATCGCGATCAATCGGCCAAGGGCGCTTCTGATCTTTATCAAAAAACATTTGAAGGATTTGCCGATCGATTTGGATCTGAATTAAGCCAAGATCAGCTTCGCATTCTACGACTCTTTGGTGAATCACATGAGGCTTTTAGAGCTGGGATGGACGACTCTGTGTTTGCCCCAATTCATATCGATTATCGGCTAGATAATCTATTGATCGATGATTCATCAGAGCAACTCAGAGTGACTGCGGTCGATTGGCAAAGCATTGCGATCGGTAATCCACTGACAGATGTGGGATATTTTCTTGGTGCAGGTCTTTTGCCAGAAGCTCGCAGAGAGTGCGAAAAAGAAATAGTTGAAATCTACCATCAGAGCTTGCTAGCTGCTGGGATTAAAGACTACAGTTTTGATCAATGCTGGAAGGACTATCGTCGATCGAGCTTTGCAGGGTTTTCTGTCACTGTCGTCGCGTCTATGCTGGTTCAGCAAACTCAGCGGGGAGATCAGATGTTTTTGGCGATGGCTAGCCGGCACAGTCAACATGCTATCGATTTGGAGGCTGAGGAATTTCTTGCGTAAGTTTGTATCCGATTAAATAAAAGTCGCTACTCTTACTACTATGTCTCTTATTAAAAAATGTGTGTAAACTTTTGTCTATATAACAAGCAGCAGAAACGTAGCTGTTTTGTTTAACTATTGGGACAACAAAAAGCGCTTCTGTACATATGATTGAATCAGAAATTAGTGACTTTTAGCTCCGTAGAATTAGTCTCATTTGTTAAAACTAAAGTCGTTCAACGTTGTAACCTTTACTTCTCATAAACACGCTGATAAGTTTGCGTTACATAAGAAGTTCTAAGACAAAATCACGAAAGCATTAATGCGATTGAGAATGGGATTGCCTGAAAAATCTCTAAAACTCTTAGATCGAAAGTAGAGGGTTTTTTTAAATTACAGCTATGCAATTTCGCAGTCGAACTTGCTCTATAGTAACAGGTCCTCTTACCGACGATTTTGGCTTGTAGCTGAGGAGTTAATAATGGAAGCGACTTCCACTAGAGAGGGAGATCGAATTGAATCTCTTGATGTCCTGAGAGGGTTTGCTCTTCTCGGCATTCTACTTTTGAATATTCTGGGATTCGGTTTGGTCTCTGCGGCCTTTGTGGATCCTGGTATCTATATAAAGCCCTACGAAGGAATCGACTTCGTGGTTTGGGCCCTGATTGAGTTAACTAGTGAAGGAACCATGAGGACCCTTTTCTCGATTCTATTTGGCGCAGGCGTCGTTTTGTTTGTTTCTG
>CAJWGQ010000161.1 GCA_913041025.1 uncultured Gammaproteobacteria bacterium
TGCGCATCATACGATGTTGCAAGGCCATCTAACCATTCTGCGCCAACATTATGTCTAGTGTTCAGGTACTCGTTTCCCGGGTTACCTAACCCGACAATCAACCTTAAAGCCGGCATACCTGCGAATACTAGCTATCTGATCCTTCTGCCTCTTCGCCACCCGCATCAGATTCGGAGTCTTCACTTTCGCTCGCTTGATCACCGGCTTCCCCAGCTACTTCAAGCTCATCATCAAGATCTGCGCCGCCACGCTTAGCGGAAACAGTTACCACAGAACTATCCCGATCAGCGTCGCCTGAAACCAACGCTACGATGCTCACATTGTTGGGAACATTTAACCCACTCAAATGTATTGAATCGCCAACATCTAGATCGCCTACGTCCACCTCAATTGCTTCCGGTAGATCCGCAGGAAGACAACTTATTTCAACTTCAATTAAATTATGAGTAATAAGACCACCGCCAACCTTCACCCCAATACAGTTTTCCTCATTAACAAAACGCAAAGGTATACTCACGTTGATTTCTTGGTCCGCTCTCACTCTTAGAAAGTCCACGTGCAACACTTTCCCACTATCTGGACTTCGATGCAGATCTCTAACCACAACCTGCTGAGATTTGCCGGCGATCGAAATATTCAAAATCTGTGAATAGAAAGCTTCAGACTGCATTAATTTCGATAGCTCATTAACGTTGAGCATTAAATTCTGTCCGTCTTCAGCAGCACCATAAACAACCGCCGGAATCTTTCCTTCCACTCTTCTCATCTTACGACTAGCAGATCTGCCTACTAAAGTCCGAATCTCTGCATTTAGCTCTAAAGCTGCCGACATTATTTTTCTCCAAATATTCTCTTAATCTGAGTCAACGTCATGGCAATCCAACACACCAGTTACCTAAACATCGCACTAATTGACTCTTCGTTACTTACACGCCTTATCGATTCAGCTAGAAGATTGGCGAGGCTCAGCTGATCTATTTTACTACACTCTTGGGCTTTTGCATGCAATGGTATCGTATCCGTTACCACTATCTCATCCAACTCAGAATTCGATATTCGGTCAATAGCGCTTCCAGAAAAGACAGCATGCGTTATATAAGCGACCACCTTCTCAGCTCCTTCTTTCTTTAACGCTGCCGCAGCAGTGCATAAAGTCCCAGCCGTATCAACAATATCGTCGACTATGATACAGGTCTTTCCAGCCACATCACCTATTACTGTCATCACTTCGGTTTCGTTGGCTCTGGGTCGTCTTTTATCGATTATCGCCAAGTCCAAATCGCCAATTTGCTTAGCAATAGCTCGTGCCCTAACGACTCCCCCAACATCAGGAGCGACGACTATCGGCATCGAATAGTTCTTGAGTAATATATCATCCACCAAAACAGGAGATCCGTACACATTATCGACTGGTATCGTAAAGAAACCCTGAATCTGGTCGGCATGCAAATCAACAGTGAGAATTCGATCTATTCCAGTTGTACTGATAATGTCTGCTACCACTTTAGAACTGATTGCCACTCTAGCGGATCGCGGTCTCCTGTCCTGTCTGGCATAGCCATAATAGGGAATGACCGCCGTAATCCGGTGAGAAGATGCTCTGTGCAAGGCATCGGCCATAATCAGTAATTCCATCAAATTGTCATTAGTTGGCGGACAGGTTGATTGGAGAAGAAATACGTCTTTTCCTCTGACATTTTCATGAATTTCAACGTTGGCTTCGCCATCACTAAAACTACCGACATCGGCACTACCCAGTTCAATATTCAACTCTTCGGCAACTTTAGAAGCCAAGGCAGAGTTAGATCGTCCGGTGAATAACATCAGATTGGCCAATTTTCTTTCCTCAAATAACCGAGTTAGACAGCAGTTTCAGCGCGCAAAAAGCAATTAGTGGCTGGGGTGGCAGGATTCGAACCTGCGCATGCTGGGATCAAAACCCAGTGCCTTACCGCTTGGCGACACCCCATTTATTCAAACAAAAACCAATAAAGCACAACACTATTGCTTCAATAGTCAGCACCAACCGACGCTAATTCTCCGCATCATCAACAAAACTGTCAATTATTGAATCAACTTAAATCAATATTACCTACTTGGCTCAACCGTAACCAACAAATGAGTCTTCCCACGCATAATTCTTAATTTTTTTACCTCGCTCTTCAACTCGCCGTACTGGTTCCGGCTCAGTTTTTGACTAACCGTCCATCCGGCTTGCTCGAAAGCCAATATTTCTCCACTTTCAGAACGATCAATTACTCTGAAGTCTCTTTTAGGCTCTGGTATACCTAAAATCCAATGCCAGCCTAACTCGAGAGGCAAATCAAAACCTAAATCCTTTTGCATAGACTCTTTTGAATAAAGAATTGGAGCTTGAGTTTTCTCAAAAAGGTAATACAACCGATTATCTAGAATCCTAAACTCAAAAGACGTAACACCTATTAAGCTCCATATTATTAAAGAACCATTTTCTAAATTTCCTTCAAACCTATATCGGAGAATCTTTTTTACCTTATCACTAGAAATCACCATCTTTCCCTTCAAGCGCATGCTCGAATCATCCCTATCTACCTTCGGCATGCTGGAGCAGCCCGCAAAAACCAAACAAAGGATCAAATGAATTCCCTGTCTAAAACAGGTCTTAATAAACCAATCTGGTATCATGGAGAATCTGTGCATAGCTAGCCTTATCAATGAGCGTCTTCGTATACGGCATAAATTTTAAAACAGCACCCGTAGAAATTAGGGAAAAAACCGTATTGTCTGGCGATAAACTACAATCAAGCTTGATAGAAATCTCAAAAAAACTGCCTATCATTAATGAGCTCTTCATTGTCTCTACCTGTAATAGAACCGAATTTTATTATTCTACCAGCAATGGCTCCTTAACGGCTCTCGAAACCTGGCTATCTGAAACCAGCGGTCTATCTAGCTCAATCCTCAGCGATATCTCATATCAGCACTCTGAGGAAGAAGTCATTAAACACTTAATCCGAGTCGCCGCAGGTTTAGATTCTCAAGTATTAGGCGAGCCTCAAATTCTAGGCCAAGTAAAAGAAAGTTTCGAGCAAGCGCAGAAAGCTGGTAGCGTTGGCAAAGAACTTACCTCTCTATTTCAGGTGGGCCTTAGGTATGCAAAAAAAATTCGCAGCGAAACAAAAATCGGCGAGAACCCTGTATCGATTGCCTATGCAGCAGTCTTCTTGGCGTCTAAAATTTTCGAAGACCTTAGTTCAAAAAAAGCCTTGTTGATTGGCGCTGGCGAAACCATTTCACTAGTCACACAACATCTCAAGCAAGCCGGCATCAAAGACCTAACCATCGCAAATAGAACATTACAAAACGCTCAAGAATTAGCTTCTCATCATGACGCAGATGCGATTCTCCTTCAGACTATAGAAGAAAAACTGCCTTATATAGACATCATAGTGTCTTCGACAGGTTCGGAAGACGCGATTTTGAAAAAGCGAGATCTCGAAGGCATCATGAGGTCAAGAAAACGGAACCCAATATTCATAGTCGACATCGCCGTTCCTAGAGATATTGAGAGCTCAGTACAAGAAATCCCGAATGTATATCTCTACACCATTGATCACTTAACAGAAGTAATCAACTTAAATCTGGGGAAACGACAACAAGCTGCTGAGGCCGCTGACGAATACGTTTCACTAGGATCTAAAATTTATCTACAAGAAAAACGTATTAGCTCTGGAAGCGTCCTACTTAAACAGTATCGAAACCAAGTCGAGTCGATAAGAGTGGGCGAACTCGAAAAAATCAAGAGTATATTAGGCTTCAAAAGTAGTGAATTGGAAGTTCTCGAAAATTTTAGCCAATCGCTAACCAACAAGCTTACACATGAAATTACGACCCTAATTCGATCTGCAATCGCAGAAAACAAGTTGGATTTGCTTGCGGAGTTAAAGCATCTTTATAAACTTGAAAGTCAAAACCCCGAGAGCCTAAAAAAATATACAGAAAACAACGATGAATCTGTCTAAATCAATATTAAGCAAGCTCGAAGAGTTAAAAAATCGATTTGAAGAAATCTCAAGGCTTCTCTCTGACCCAGAAGTGGTGGCCAATCGCGAAAAGTTTACTCAACTTTCTAAGGAATTTTCAGAGCTTGAACCAATCGTCATCTGTTACGAGCAAATTCAAAAAATCACTACTGAAATCTCAGATAGCCAGTCGCTAATCCAAGACGAGTCATGCGATAACGAGTTGAAGCAGCTCGCGCAAGAGGACATTAAGGTGTGTGAATCCAAACTAGAAAATTTAGAGAATGAAATCCGCATCTTGCTTATCCCTAAAGATCCCAACGATCAATCAAATGTTTACTTGGAGATAAGAGCCGGAACAGGCGGCGACGAAGCAGCGATTTTTTCCGGAAATCTATTTCGTATGTATCAAAAATATTGCGAATCCCAAGGTTGGAAAGTGGAAATCATCAACGATAGACCGGGAGAACATGGGGGCTTTAAAGAAATAATTACAAAAATAGATGGCCGAGATGTTTACAGTAAACTCAAGTTTGAATCGGGGGCACATAGAGTTCAAAGAGTCCCTGAAACCGAGAGTCAGGGACGAGTCCATACTTCTGCTTGCACGGTTGCAATAATGCCTGAAGTTGATGAGATTAATGAAATAGATATAGATAAAAAGGACATAAGAGAAGACACTTTTAGAGCCTCGGGAGCTGGCGGCCAGCACGTCAATAAGACTGACTCTGCAATTAGGTTAACGCATATCCCATCTGGCACAGTAGTTGAATGCCAGGACGAAAGATCCCAACACAAAAACCGTGCTCGAGCTCTTTCTTTGTTACAAGCAAAGTTACTCGATAGCGCAAGAAGCCAACAACAAATGGAACAAGCAGAAAACAGAAAAACACTCGTAGGTTCTGGGGACAGGTCAGAAAGAATTAGAACATATAATTTCCCTCAAGGCCGGATAACCGATCATAGAATTAATTTAACGTTATATAAATTAGAAGAGGTCATTGAAGGTGACTTAGACGCACTTGTAGAACCCTTAATTCAGGAACATCAGGCAGATCAACTCAAAAATCTAAGTGAAAACTAGATGTCAACAATCGACAATTGGGTAAGACAAAATGGAGAGCCTTTCCGTCACGAGCTGGAAATTCTGGCTAGAGAACATTGTCGAATGTCGAAAGCTGAGTTCATTCGAAAATCAGACCAAATAATCAACTCCGACTTGGTAAGCTACCTATCTGATGCTCTCGCAAACCTTAAAAAGGGTACACCTCTGGCCTATCTGCTTGGACACAAGGAATTTTGGAGCCTGGACTTTCAAGTGAATCCCAACGTACTAGTTCCACGACCCGAAACAGAGCTAATCATTGAAAAATCGATCGAGCTGGCTAACTATGGGGACAATGTTCTTGAACTAGGGACAGGTAGCGGTGCGATCGCTATCGCTTTGGCCAAAGAAAGGCCAGATCTCACAATTACAGCGACTGACATATCGATTGAAGCTCTTAAAGTTGCGGATCGGAATGCTAAAAAGCACAAATGTAAAATAACCCTAGAACATGCTGATTGGTTCTCTTCAATTGCGGGTAAATGGAATTTAATCCTGTCTAATCCTCCATACATTGCAGAAAGCGATCCACATTTGGCCTTTTTAGAGATGGAACCAAGAGCTGCCCTGGTATCTGGTCCAACAGGTTTTGAGGCCCTTGATACAATAATTGAAACAGCACACGACTACCTCGAGTCAAAAGGGCACCTAGTAATGGAGCATGGGATGGGTCAAGCTAGAAGGCTAAAAAAGAAGCTGGCCAGCCGTAATTTTTACGCAATCACGTCACATAAGGATTTAGCCAAAATTAATAGAATCGTAACTGCTCAATGGATTCCGCCGAAACATGGATGATACAACGCTTTTACGCTACAGCAGACAGATCATGCTTCCCGAGTTGGATATTGCAGGCCAGGAAAAACTCTTAGATGCGAAGGTTTTAGTATTAGGCATGGGAGGGCTTGGTTGTCCGGTCGCACTTTATCTTTCAGCTACAGGAATTGGAGAACTTATACTGGCTGATGACGATGAAGTGGAGATCTCAAATCTTCAACGCCAAATAGCGCACTTTCAAAATTCAGTAGGAATGAATAAAGCGAAATCCGTAGGTGCTACTCTCACGAAACTCAACCCGAACCAACGCACCACATTGATCGAATACCGAATGAACAGTTCAGACCTAGAGCAACGGCTACCTTCAATAGATTTAGTAATAGATTGCACCGACAACTTAGAAAGCCGGTACTTAGTTAACGAGATATGTTGGATGCATGAAAAGCCCTTAATTTCGGGCGCAGCTATTCGCTGGGAGGGCCATGTATCTATGTTTGACGGCTCCGTTAGGGACTCGCCTTGCTATCAGTGCCTTTATCCTGAAGACGACAACTTAAATGAGACAAACCTGAATTGTTCAGAAAATGGCGTCGTTTCCCCCCTAGTCGGAATAATAGGAACGACTCAAGCAATGGAAGCGATCAAAGTGATAACAGGTATAGGTGAAACTCTTCTCGGTAAAGTAGCTTATTACGATGCCAAGCGGACCGAATGGAAAAAATTCTCGCTGCCTAAAGCTACTAATTGTCCAATCTGCTCAACTTAAAACCAAAAGCTCTTGAGAT
>CAJWGQ010000162.1 GCA_913041025.1 uncultured Gammaproteobacteria bacterium
GGCGTTGCATGTGACGTCATTTCCTACGATTACCTCCCATTGCTCGATGAGATGAACTACGTACCTAAAAGGCGCTACTCCGGCGGAGAGGAAATTCTGGAACACAGCCGTTCGATTGCTAGAAAGTACGGACTTTATGACTTAGCCGTGTTCCGAACTACAGTGACCTCTACTGTTTGGAGCTCTGAAGAGAAAATGTGGCACGTGAAAACCGATCGTGATGATCTCATGAGGGCAAGGTTTGTTGTTTGTGCAAATGGGACGCTGTCCAAACCAAAACTAGCAAAAATCGAAGGCATCGAACAGTTTTCTGGGCACTCCTTTCATACTTCACGGTGGGACTATGGTTATACAGGTAAGGACCTTGAGAACCTGTCGGACAAGCGAGTAGGTATTATTGGAACTGGAGCGACGGCAGTTCAGGCGATCCCCGAGTTAGGTAAGTGTGCAAAAGAGTTGTTTGTTTTTCAGAGGACACCATCTTCGATAGACATAAGAGACGATTGGGAAACGGACTCCGAGTGGGCTAGTAAAAGACCTGAGGGTTGGCAGGCGGCACGGCGCGAAAAATCTTTAAAGGCAGTAGAGCCATCAGAAGCTCAATTGGCCGAATTTGCAACTATCTCTCGCGAGGAAAAAATTCGTCGTCAGGAAAACGCAAACATTGACTATATGATGCGGATTCATCGCAGAATTGAACAAGATGTGGAAGATCCTGAGGTCGCAGAGTCGCTGAAGCCATGGTATATGTTTATGTGTAAGCGCCCTTGTTTTCACAACGAATACTTACCGACCTTCAATAGATCCAATGTACACCTTGTCGACACTAAAGGAGAGGGTATAAACCAAATAACGAGTAAAGGGCCGGTCTTTAAAGACCATGAATATGAACTGGATCTATTAATCTACGCTACTGGATTTGAAGTTCAAAAAACCGGAATTTACAACCAAATATTAGGAGAAGGTGGTCTGGATCTTCAGGATAAGTATCGAGAAGGTATGCGCACGGTCTTCGGCATTCACTCTCAGGGATACCCCAATCTGTTTGTCATGGGAGGTTATCAGGCGTCCTTTCAGTTTAATCTGACTTATATGCTGCAGACTCAGGGAGATCACATTGCTGAATGTATTGCTTATGTGCGAGAAAACGGCTTTGACACGATTGATCCTACTGAGGTAACAGAAGAGTGGTGGGTTCAGGAAGTAATAGAAAATCGAGGGAAAACCACTCGAAATGAGGAGTGTACCCCAGGGTATTATAATTTTGAGGGCGAAACTCAGAGACGTCAGGACGGCAACTACAATGGCGGAATAAGAAAGTATTGGGCCCACATGGAAAAAACACGAGAACGCATGAGAGACGCTTTCAATTTTTCGTAGTTATAAATCACTTTTTCTTTTTGCCAACGACCTCAACGTTGTCTCCCCAACAACTAGCTTTCCTTCCACCGTTTGCTCTGTAGCGAAGCATTAGAGTTTCAATGTTGCCTGAATTTTTCAATTGCCCGCTTTGCGCGTGAAGGGTTACTCCGTCGGCCATTTCAGGTGTCACGTTCAGAAGGGCTTGCCAACGCTTTCCGCCATTGGTTGAAATTTCTGCTATGCAAGATTCTGAGTCCCCAAGATTGAGAGCGGCTAATTGCATTGTAATATCGATGCGATTGAATTCGGCGACTGAAATAGAAGTTTGGGCGGCGCGAGTTCTTGTCAAGTTCAGCGAATGATTGCCGCTGTATTCCGTGATCCGACTTGAACCCTTTCCAGTAAATTCCCACGCTTCAGTTTCCTGATCTTCAAAATTCGCGCTAAATAGTAAATCAGTGCGGCTCATGGTTATTTCCGCCGAGTACGAAAGAGCAATTGGACCTGTTATAAACAAGATTAAAAGGATGATGCAGGCTTTATAATTCATGATTAATCTCTCGAGCTAAGGGTCAGATTAGGCTGCAGTCTGCTTTAAACTAAAGCTGATTTCAATTAGTCAAGAATTTCAGAATAGATAGTGATTTGAGGATGATTTCTGCTTTCGAAATGGGTTGTCATTAGTTTGCGAGCCCTTTAGAAACTTCATAGGCCGTCTTGGCACGTTTTTGAAGTTCAGTCGATAAGAGAAAGTCGGCTGCGGTCAGAGCCAACGCCTTAGCGCCATCAATAACGGCTGCATCGCCTTTTTCTGACGCTGCCCATTTAGCGAATTCTGGATTGTGGATGACGACGTTAGGAGGAGCTACTGCCAGCATGGGGTGTATGGACGGTAGTCGATGTGAAACGTTCCCCATGTCGGTGCTGCCCGCTCCAAACTTAACGGCCTCTTCATAGGGTATAAATTCTCTGCCTAACGATTCGGCGTGTTCTTGAAAGAGTTCGGCTAATGGCCAGTTAGTATTTAAGTCCAGATAGTCTACGTTTGCCCAGTTAATTTCGACTTCACAACCGCTTCCCTTTGCGCCTGCTTCAAAGCAGGATTGGACGCGAGGTTTGAGCTGTGCAAGTTCTTTGTCATCGGCCGCCCTGACATAAAACTGTCCTGCGGAACGATCAGGAACGATGTTTGGTGCAGACCCTCCTTCTGTAATGATGCCGTGAATACGCTCTGTTGATCGTATATGTTGGCGAAGATTGGATATGGCTTGATAGGCGAGCAGCAATCCGTCTAGCGCATTAATTCCTTTGTGGGGCATTGCTGAAGCGTGGGACGACTTACCGTGATAGATGACTTCGACTTCTGCAACACAGATGCAAGGCATTGACGCTAGATTGGTTCCAGCCGGGTGAATCATCATGGCAGCATCAATGCCTTCAAAAGCACCGTTTCTTGCCATTAGTTCCTTGCCGCCTCCTTTCTCTTCTGCTGGAGTGCCAATGAGTCTTATGCTTCCTTCTAGTTCTTGCGCGACGGCGCTCAGACCTAGAGTCGCTCCAAGCGCACTTGTTGCGATAATGTTATGGCCGCATGCGTGTCCTATCCCTGGTAGAGCGTCATACTCGGCAAGAATTGCTACTCTAGGGCCATCATTGTCTGGATTCAATTTAGCTTCAAAGGAGGTCTCCAGTGAATAAACCGCCTTTTCAGTTTTGATATCGTGATGTTCAAGGGCGTTAGTAAGCGTGTCGCAAGCGAAAAATTCTTTGAAGGCTAACTCAGGATTGGCATGGATGGCGTGGGATGCGCTAATAAGCTCTTCTGATACTTCGTCGATTCTTCGTTCAATCGATTCGTGTATTTTGTTCTTCACGCGTTTCTCCGTAGATTTGAATCTTTGTTATGGTGAAATTTGAGAATCCGTGGGTTCTCTAATTGGCATTATAAATTTACTCAACAAGGATGGCTCGCTTGGACCAATTCCCGTTTCTAGTGTTGACTGGTCACTAAAAGTTCCAAAAAATCGATCCCAGAGAATAACCGCACAGCCATAGTTGGTATTACTCTCTTCAATGATCATTGAATGATGGTGTATATGATAGCGATTTGTCGTGAATAGCCAGCCAATGACCCCGCTGTTAAGTGGTATATTGGAATGCACAATGGATGCCTGAGTAACTAATAGAATTCCTGCACCTGCGATTGCTATACCCGCACCAAATAACAATTCAACAATTGCGCTTGGAACCAAAAGCACGAAGTATTCGAGTGGATGGTTGGCGCCATAGTTAATGGCGCCCAGGTTCTTGAATGAATGATGAGCACCATGTCCTGATACTCGCCAAACTAAGAGCCATCGATGTTCGGCGCGATGAAACCAATACCAGACGAATTCGCTAAGTAAAAAAGCGAGGAAAACCTGAAATAAGATTGGCCACTCGTGTGGCCAAATATTTATACCCAGGAACACGCGAGCATCCGAAAGAGCAGGGTTTAAGGTGGCGTCATAGAGTGGCGCGGCAACGACTGCCGTGTAGATAAAAATGATGATGACTAGCAGAACAAGACCTATTTTTTCTCTGGCCGGGGGAAGCCATTTTGGACGGGCGGGTTGTCGATATTCAATGACTCCCAGTATTATTTGGACGGTCAATATAATCACCGGATAAACCCAGAGTGAATCTTGATTCAAATACCAAGTAAGCAGCGCGCACCCCAATAGAGCTGGTTGCAGAGCGTAGTATATGAGTGGGTTGCTGACAGTTGTTAAGTTGTCATTGAGGTTTTTTGTATCGGGGATCGCCATACCTAATTAGCCAATCTATCAAAGGCAAAAATTTCTTCTACAGCCAGTATAATGAGGGTAGAGGCAGTGATTTGGAAGAAGTAGTGGGGTTCTGCGTGTTGAAACAAAAAAACTTGATAGTCAGTGGCGTTGGATTATTAACGATCCTTTTAAATATAACCGTATGGGCAAATGATTTGCTGGTCGCCGAGCGATTTATCGATGCATTCTACTCTTACGATCAAAGCCGATTGGCTGAAATAATCGACGCGGGCGAAGAGGGCGAGCAGTTGCTGTATTACCAATCTTGGGCTAAAGCGGCAAATTATGAGATCCAAAAGCGCAGGTCTTGTGAGTCAACGGAGGCAACGATCGTTTGTCAGATCACTGTAGTAGATGACTTTGGTAAAACGCTTGGCTATATGGCTACTGATACTTTTAGCTTGGTTGTTCTAAACCAGAAGGTGACTGGTGCTCAGTTTGAAGGTGATGATCCACCTATATTCACGGAATTATTTGAATGGATATCCATCAATCGGGCTGAAATAATGAAGGGACCGTGCCTAAACATGTTCGCTGGAGGGCAAACACCGGGAGAGTGTGCTCGAGCTGTAGTAAGTGCTGCTCGCGATTTTGTTCATGAGAAGGAGTTTGAGGGCTGATGTAGTCTTTGTGATTGGAGGACTATTTGTTGGAAATGGGGGAGGCATCGTGAAAAATTCATCGTCAGAAGAGCAAGGTGCCTTTTCGGCTGCCTATCGTTACTATGCTCTGGGCCTGCTCGTTGTAGTTTATGTTTTTAATTTCATTGACCGTTCAATACTCGGGATCCTTGTTGAACCTATAAAACGCGATTTAGGTGTCAACGATACGATGATGGGATTCCTTGGTGGGATCGCCTTTGCCACGTTCTATACCTTTTTGGGTATTCCGATAGCGCGCTTGTCTGATAGGGGGTCTAGACGCAACGTATTGACAGTTTGTCTTGCTCTTTGGAGTGGTGCGACTGCGTTGTGCGGATTAGCGGCGAATTTTTTCCATTTACTTCTCGCTCGCATAGGCGTTGCTGTAGGCGAGGCAGGTGCTAGTCCCGCATCTCATTCGATGATCTCCGACATGTTTCCGCCCGATCGGCGAGCGACTGCTCTGGGCATTTACGCGCTGGGTATCCCCATAGGCACTATGCTGGGGAATCTCGCTGGTGGCTGGATCAATGAGGCGTTTGATTGGCGCTCAGCATTCTTTGTGGTGGGGTTGCCCGGCGTTTTGCTTGCAGTCATTGTCCGCTTAACTTTGAGAGAACCACCGCGAGGCGCTGCGGAAGGGATCCAGGTTAAGTCTGAAGATGCGCCACCCATCAAAGAAGTGTTTCAGTATTTATGGGCACGCCGAAGTTTCCGTTTGATTTCTCTGGGAGCCGGGTTACATGCGTTTGTGGGGTACGGAGTTGGTTATTGGATTCCTGCCATGTTTGGTCGTAGTCATGGTTTTACTACAGGAGAAATGGGAGTCGCTTTATTTTATTTAGGTTTTGCCTCGATAGCCGGAACCTTTTTAGGCGGGTATTTAGGGGATCGAGCATCCAGCCGCGATGTGCGTTGGTATGTCTGGCTTCCTGGGTTAGCGACGATGATATCTGTGCCGTTCAGCGCTTATGTCTATTTATCGGATAGTCCGGTTATCGCGCTATGGGTACTTTCGGTTCCTTACTTTTTAGGGGCATATTATTTGGCGCCGACTTTTTCCCTAGCTCAAGGGATGGTCGGGTTACGCATGCGAGCACTTGCCTCAAGTATTATTCTGTTTATTGCCAACATCATTGGACTAGGTTTGGGTCCTCAATTTACTGGTATTGCCTCGGATGTACTCTTTGTTACAACGGATCTAGGCCAGGATTCTCTCCGATGGGCGTTGGTGCTAAGCCTAATATTCAATGTCATATCTGCTTTACTTTATCTAGCCGCAGGTCGAACCTTACAGGCCGATCTAGATGCCTCCAAGAGTTTTAATTCATAAGCGAGTAAAGTTCTTAATTGAATTCACTTGTTAGCTTCTAGGTGCTTCTATACGACATGTATTGGTGGTGATAAGTCCCTTTAGTAGGGTTGCTGGTGATCGTAAGCATCATACTGGGCGGAATAGGTTTGGTTATGAATGTCCTATAAAATGAGGGCTCTGGAGGGAAAGAGTGTTGCAAGAGCCAAAGAAAGAGAATATTGAGTTAACGACGTTAGAGCGCTTCGCTTACAGCACCTTTAATGGTGCCGATTACTTGATCAAAAACATCATCGGTAAGTACATGTTCTTTTTTTACACGACTACACTTGCCGTTAATCCACTCTGGTTAGCTATTTTTCAACCAGCGCTCAAAATTTTAGATGTGATAACCGATCCTTTAGTCGGTGAGTGGTCTGATCGAACGAAATCTCGAATGGGTAAACGTCGACCTTGGATACTTATCGGTTCCATTACCTTGGGCATTGTCTTTCCGCTCAGCTGGATGCCCAATATCGT
>CAJWGQ010000163.1 GCA_913041025.1 uncultured Gammaproteobacteria bacterium
TAGACAGACATCCTTCACTATAGGGTTTGTCTTGTCTGTCCCTAAGGGGGGCTAGAAGCTAAAAAACTGTGAAAACTGAAAAACTGGGTTGGCTATGACTCAACCGCTTCCTTTGATGTTCATGCTCAGGCAAGTAGCTATCTGGATTTATTAGATAGTGGTCAGGACGCTAGCTGGCCTGTTCAACCTTCCAAGGAAGATCCTTTTGATTAAGGGCTGGATGCCTTGGTCAAGGCAGTGACTTTGGAAGAGCTTACGGATGCGACTGAGAAAATGGCTATGACCGTCAGCATACACCTTCGAAGTCAAAGCCAGTATGACCATCAAAAAAGTCATTAATGGTTTCATCGTGAATCCCTATAGTTTTGAAATTGTGAGTCGTAAATCTTACCTGAAAGGTTTATGTCCAGAATTCAAGTTCGGGCTATTCTTACAAATTGTTTGAGTATCGTAGTTGCGCGATCTCAAGTTTTCGCAAAATTCTCTATAGCTGTCCAATCTCCATCAATCGCGAGAGTTTTGCCTGCGTCTTGAACATTTATAAACATCGTGTTTGTTGTTGGAGAGAAACACAGGCCAGCAAGCTCGTCCCCAATTAGTGGGCAACTAGCTAGAGTGTAAGTCGCTCCATTTGCTTTAAAACCTATTACTCTGCAAGGCTCATCATCATGATCCTCACAAACAAGCAGATCACCCCAGGGAGCAATGTATAAATTGTCTCCGGCCCAATACTTTGCTGGATCCTCCGAATCGTAAAATAGCTCAATAGTTTGTTCCGGTATGTGGTACTTCCAAACTTGCCCTGAATCAGTTCTTCCTCCGTTTTTGTTTACAAAATAAATTAGTTCGTTTTCGACGTCTGCTATCACTCCTTCGCCTCCATTGAAGCAATGGGCACCGGCTTCAGCGCCCTGATCAAGAGTGCGTGCCTTCATTGCTTCAGGATCTTCAATGGCGACCCATTCCACCTTATAGGGTGTCTTTATTTTCATGCCATCAGCCAAGAAACGTGTCGTTTGCCCCTGGAATCCCGCAATCTTTAGCGCCTCCAGCTTTCCTTTTGAAGCTAAATCTCCAAATGTTTTTGGAATGAATCGATAGAAGAGGCCCTTATCATGATCTTCGGTTTGGTAACAAATACTAGTCTTTGGATCAATTGCTACCGCTTCCCGTTCAAATCTCCCCATAGCTGTTAGTCTTTTAAATCCGCTGAGGTGCCTACTCTTAGGGTCTATCTCAAAGGCATATCCATGGTCATCATAGTCACTTTCTTCGCAAGATATCCAGGTCCCCCAAGGTGTTTCTCCTCCTGCACAGTTGTTAACCGTGCCAGCGAGGCTTCTGTGAATTTCTAATCGATTCAAAGTATTTTTGTCTAATACGATTGTCGTCGTCCCTCCCGACAGGGCTTTTCCCTCCATATTGACCCTGTAGGCCAAAGTTGGGTCTACTGACTCATCAATGTGATTTCCATACTTAAAATCGCCTGTCTCGTGGTTTCTAACAAGTATTAAATGATCTGAGTCGTATTCAAAAACTCCCATTCCGTCTGGTCGAATAGGAGTAATTAGGCCATCGTCCATGAGCTCGCCAGATTCCGAAATCACCCGATAGTTAAGCTCTTCAGGTAAGTCTAGAAGTCCCTTTGGGTCGGCAACGAGAGATTGATCCCATTGGGAGTGCTCTTTTAGTCGCGGTGCGTTAGCGTTGTTCCCGATATGAGTATTCGAAAGTGGATTACCAGGGTTGGGAGCGGTCGATAAGATCCCCGGTATTCCTAAAATTCCGATTGAACCAGAGACGCTCAGCGTACTTCTTAAAAATTTTCTTCGGTTCCATCTAGAAAAAGGAGTGGTCATATTTAGTCATTTCTTCTTTGAATGTTGGAATAATCTTAAACTTTGATTGTTAAGTTTTAGTGACTTCGGTCTTTCACCTCGCGTCCCTCTGTGTTTTTCCAGTAGTCGATCACTAGAGCAATCCGAAAGATCATTTTGGATGATCGATATTCATAAAACTGTCACATATTTGCAAAGATAACGTAATCTTTTTTAAAGATGATGCAAGTTCGCGCGTGTTATTTGCGTTATTTGGGCACAAAACGGGGATTTTGAATGATAAAAATAATTGATGGTATGTTGAGCCGAAACGGTTTAGGACTAGCAAGGACTCTGCTGGTTTTGGCGGCGACTTTCGCGTTACAGGTTAGTGCGATCGCCTCTGAGACGACCGCCGCTATAAAGGGAAGAGTCACAGACGGAAACGATCCTTTATCCGGTGTCAGCGTTGTGGTCACTGATCAGCGTACGGGCTCGGTCAGGAAGGTAAGCACGAATGAAGGTGGAAATTTCCTTGCTTCTAAGTTAGCGGTAGGCGGACCCTACCAAGTAAAGGTGGATGATGATCGCACCGTGACCGTCGATTCTTTAGCTCTAGGTGATGTCTACGAACTCTATATAGACATGAGTGATAGCGTAGAAGAGATAGTGGTTACTGCGACCTCTTCGAGTTTCATGGAAATCTCTGCGGGACCGACCGCGCAGTTCAGTTCGGTTGATTTGGATCGTGCGATTTCTATCGAAAGAGATATCAAGGATGTCTATTCAATAGATCCTCGGATACACGCTGACGGATTTGCTATCAATTGTACGGGTAAGAGTCCCCGCTTTAATACGGTGACACTAGACGGTGTTCGTTATAGCGACATGTTTGGGCTTAATTCAAATGGTTACTCGAGCGCGATTGGTATGCCTTTCCCTTATGACGCTGTAGAGCAAGTGACAGTCGAATTAGCGCCAGCCAACGCAAAGGTTAGCGGATTCTCGGCCTGTAATATGAACGCCGTAACAAAACGCGGATCCAATGAATTCACCGGTAATGTGTTTTATGAATCCACGCAAGACAGTTGGCGCGGCGACACTATGGGTAATGGAGACACTTACACGTTCCAAGATTATGATGAAACGAAGTTGGGTTTTTCTTTCCAGGGCCCGATCATCAAGGACAAGTTGTTCTTCTCGGTTGCGTATGAAGAGGCAGAGGAGCCCAGATTTTTAGCTCATGGCTATTCTGGCTCGGGCAATGGGGAGGAAAGGCCTTGGCTTTCGAAAGAAGACTATGATCGGATCGTCGATCTTTCCAAGAATGTTTACAACTATGATCCTGGAGCTCTTCCGGGTGATGGTGTGCAAGAGGTAGAAAAGTATTTTGCTCGTGTCGACTGGGTTATTAATGATCAGCATGAGCTAGCGGTGATTTATAACTACAACGACGACTTTCAAGACAGGTCCTCTGACAGTGACTCAGATGAGTTTGAATTCTCTAATCATTTCTATAGAAAGGGCTCCGAGGTTACCACTATCAGCGGCCAGTTGAAGTCTTACTGGACCGATGCATTTTCTACTGAGCTGTTCATCGCGAACAATGAGATGGATGATAGTCAGGTCACTATTGGTCCTAAGGAGTTTGGAGACCACCAGATTTCTATTAATGGGCGAGATGGTGTCGTTTATTTAGGCGCCGACGATTCTCGGCAAGGCAACAAGCTAAGCTATGAAACGCAATATATTCGAATTTCGGGAGAGTATCTGTTGGATAACCAGGTGATCTCTTTTGGATTCGATCGGCAGGAACTCGACGTTTTCAATATGTTTGTTCAGCACTCCAGAGGCGGAGAGTACGACTACTTTGATTCTTCTGCAGATAACTCGGATGCGTGTAATGCCCTTGATGCTGCGGGCAGACTGGCCGATGCAGAGTGTGGTTTGTCCGGTATAGATCGTTTTGAATTGGGTAGGCCAAGCCGGTTCTACTACGGAAGCGGAGGGGGCACGAACATTGCTACAGACGCAGCAGCGAAGTACACCTCAAGGACTAACGCGATATATCTGCAGGATGAATTTTCGCTTTATAACTACAATTTAACCATCACAGCTGGTTTTCGTTATGAGTGGTATCTGAAAGATGAAAGGCCCGTCTATAACGAAGCGTTTAGTGCGTATGGAATTCGAAATGATGCAACTATAGATGGTTTGAATATCGTCATGCCTCGATTCGGAGTCGTGTGGTCGCCTATGTCAGAACTGGAGGTACGTGTGAGCGCTGGTCGCTATTCAGGAGGGAATCCGTTGGTTTGGATTTCCAATGCGTTTAGCAATGATGGTATTACTAATGCTCAGCAACAAGTTGGTAATTTTGATGCCGAAAATACCCTTCTGCCAGGTTCCGAAGGTTCATGGACGTTATCAGGAGCTGGTAGGCCTGGCTATGACGTTCCTCAAGATGCGCTGGATCAGGTGCTTGCGACAACATCCGAAGATGCATCGGACGAAAATTTAACCTTATTGGATCCAAACTATGAACAGCCTTCTGAATGGAAATATGCGGTAGGGGCGACCTATCAGGTCCCTTACTTCGGCGGTTTTCAGCTGGATGTAGATTATATTCATACGGAGGTTGAAGACCCCGCCCTTTATTTAGACGTGTCTCAGATACAAACTGGAACTACCGCAGCAAATCAAGCGATATATGAGTATGTGAATGGTTCTGAAAATTACATGCTCACAAATGGTCCAAACGAGGGATATTCCAATACCTTCTCGTTTTCGGCGAGAAAAGCTTTTAATTTTGAAGACAAAGGCGAGCTTGATGTGATGCTTGGCTATGCCTACACGAGAGCTAAGGATATAAGCCCGATGACCGCTTCTGTAGCTTACTCAAACTTTGGTAATTTGGCTTTAAACGACATATTTAATCCAACTGCCGCAACCTCAGACTATGTGGTTCCCAATCGTACGACTTTACGCGCAAGCTACGAGGTCAACTTGTTTGGTGACAACAAAACGCGCTTTGTCCTATACGCTTACAGATATGAAGGACAACCTGGCAGTTTTAGCATGGCGGGAGGCAGCGTTTTGGAAGGTAGTCGATATAACAGCAGGCATCTCCTCTATGTACCTGCCGTGAACGATCCGTACGTCGCTTACGCCGAAGGTTTTGACCAGGAAGGTTTCAATGCGTTTATTGCGCAATATGGATTAGAACCAGGGTTTGTAGCGCGCAACAGTGTTCATTCAGATTGGACCTCTAGGATTGATCTTCGGATTGATCAGGAAATTCCACTTGGTTTCGAAGATGTGAAAGCAAGGGCATTTCTTAAGATCTACAATTTTGGAAATCTGTTGAATGACGACTGGGGATTGGTCACAGATGCCGAATATAGTCCTCGAGCTATTATTGGTGATTTAAGCGTCAATGGCGCTGGTCAATATGTGTATGGTGATTTCAGAAATCGCTCTATCAACGATGTTCGTTCAACGAGTTCTCTATACGAGATCAAAGCGGGCATAGAAGTTAGATTCTAAATCCCAATTGGAGAAAAAAAGGGGCCTTTGGCCCTTTTTTTTAAAATCAAAGAAATATTTACTATGCTTAAAAAATGTCTATTCCCTGCAGCAGGTTATGGAACTAGGTTTCTACCGGCAACCAAGGCTATGCCTAAGGAAATGCTTCCAATCGTTAACAAGCCTTTGATTCAGTACGGAGTTGAAGAGGCAATTGAGGCAGGAATTACCGAGGTTGGCATCGTTTCTGGACGCGGGAAAAGAGCAATCGAAGATCATTTTGATGTCTCTTATGAGTTAGAACATCAGATAGCCGGAAGTGATAAAGAAACGTTATTAAGCGACATCCGAAATGTGATAAATCAATGTACGTTTTCTTACACTCGACAGATTGAGATGAAAGGTCTTGGTCACGCAATACTTACGGGAGAAACTCTAATTGGTAATGAGCCATTTGGAGTTGTCTTGGCAGATGATTTTTGTGTCAACGGTGATAGCGGTGTACTCAAGCAGATGGTTGCACTTTTTAGTGAGTATCAATCCAGTATTGTCGCGATAGAAGAGGTACCCGCTGACCAAACTGGTAATTATGGTATTGTTGAAGGGCAAGAAATCCAAGAGGGGTTATTCAAGGTTTCCAATATGATTGAGAAACCCGGACCCGAGGTTGCACCCACAAATCTTGCCATTATCGGAAGGTATATCCTTACCCCTGATATTTTTTCTATCATTCGTACGCTTAATCCTGGTACCAATGGTGAAATTCAAATTACAGATGCGATTTGTGAGCAGGCAAAAAATAGGACGGTCCTTGCTTACAAATTCAAGGGTAGACGCTTCGACTGCGGTAGTTTAGACGGTTACGTTGGAGCGACAAATTACGCCTATGATGAATATCATCGTAAGGCTAGGTAAGTAGATGCATCTGACCGTTATTGGTACAGGCTATGTAGGCCTTGTTACTGGCACTTGCTTTGCCGAAATGGGTAATGATGTTATCTGTATTGATATTAATGAAGACAAGTTATCGCAATTACGCGAAGGCATTGTCCCGATTTATGAGCCCGGACTTGAGGAACTGGTAAAAGATAATTTGAGCGCGGGTCGTCTAGCCTTCTCAAGTGATCTCGCCAACGCGCTAAATAAATCAGAAGTAACTTTCATTACCGTGGGGACCCCGCCCAAAGAAGATGGAAGTGCTGATTTAGTCCACGTGGAAGCGGTTGCAAGAAGTCTCGGTGAATGCATGGTTAATCCAACAGTCATCGTTAATAAATCTACTGTCCCCG
>CAJWGQ010000164.1 GCA_913041025.1 uncultured Gammaproteobacteria bacterium
TTGGTTTTTTGAGTGAAAAGATAGTCGATGTATTTAGAGAGGGGTCGAAGAATAGTTTTCATGTTCCTTTTGGGTAGATTTTCGAGGGCGAAGGGTAACCTGTTTATATTACATTATTATGACAAAATGTGTTTGGATGATTGTTAGTAAAGAATTCTGTCAGTCATTCGGTACCACTCTACTGCGAGAGGAAGAAACCAGGGGTTGCCAAAGTAGTAGGGGCGCGATGGGTATTGCAGTTCATCAAAGGCAGTTTGCGAGTCGGAGACTTCTGCGATTTTTCGACCCATTTTCATGCCAAGGTAGCTCGCCATCGACACGCCCGAGCCGCAGTAGCTCATGGCATAATGCATCCCATTCTGCGTGCCGGTGTGTGCTAGCTCATCGAAACTGTAAGCAACCGTCCCTGTCCAGGAATGGCTAATCTTGGTTTGAGTTAATTCGGGAAAGAGTCGAGTCAGGTCCTTTAATAGTTTGGGGCCACTCTTCGAAGGGTCAGTCTCTCTGGCTGAGACTCGGCCACCAAACAGAATTCTGGTTCGATCTGGGCTGGGCCGGTAATAAAAAACGACCTTTCTTGAATCCGTGATCATTCGGTTAGTTGGGAAGAGTCTGTCCATTAGTTCAGCGTCTAAGGGCTCGGTGGCGATGATGTAGCTCCCAATTGGAATGATTCGTCGTTTCAGCCAAGGCGTTAAAGATGAGGTATAGCCATTCGTTGCGATGGCTAATTTTTTTGCAACAATCTCGCCTTTGCTGGTCGAGATGACGAAGCGTTCTTTGTCTCTGCTTATCTTTAGTGCTTTGCAGTTCCCAATTAACTGAGAACCTTTTGTTTCCGCTAATCGCATTAATTCGCGATGGTATCTCGCAGGATGCAGAGACGCATTGTCTGGGAAAACTAGGCCACCATGATAGAAGTCAGTGCGTAATTCGGAGCTCATCGCTCGTTTTTTTACAGGATGAGCGGTTATGTGTTCTTCGTTTAACTCGTTGATGGTTGCGCACATTTGCTCGTATTGCCTGGGCGTATGTGCTCCGTGAAAACGACCGCATCTTATGAACTCACAATTAAGGTTTTCGTGAGTGATAAAGTCCTCGATCCAGTTAAGGGCGTTAAGCCCTTCTTGACGAATAGCAGTTGCTTTTTCGCCCCCGTACTTTTTTGTTAGGACCTTAAGAGAGGGTTTGATGCTAGTACTGATTTGGCCGCCGTTTTTAGTACTGCAACCTTGGCCCAGGTCTCCTTCATCGATTACCAGGGTCGCCACACCTTGTCCTGCGGTTTCAATGGCTGCATTGAGTCCGGTATAACCAGAGCCAATGATGACGAGGTCAGTTTGTTCAGGAAGTTCAGCCCACTGCTGTTTTTTTGGAGTAGAGGCAGCAATATCATCTAGCCAGTAAGAGGCTTCCGTATAGTCCTCGCTGAATTGAGAAGATTTGGATTGGTTGTTCATCGCAATAGCTCTAGTTTGATGCTTCAATTTTTCAAACTCAGTGTACTAGAAACAATGTGCACAGGTTAAATGCGCGATTTAGACCAAAAAGGATGCGGTTGGAACGAAAGAATTACTAATTGCTAATGCTTGGGTCTGACCGACCGGAAAAAAATTGCCGTTTTGCTTAAAGATTTTTAAGAATTGGCCGATTTAAAGGACGAAGCGGTAAAGTTTTGCCGCTGAGTTGCCGTTCAAGAAGTTGAAGGGCGGTATGGCTTGAATTTGCAGGAGAATCCGTAAGAGGTTGGCTCCGTTTTGGCTTGGTTTTTAAAAATCCAATCTAAGAATGAGTTTGGAATAGATGAGTTTGGTAATTAATACAAATGTAGCGTCCTTGAACGCACAACGTTCATTGCAATCAGCGAGTGAGTTGAATAAGACGGCAATGGAGCGTTTGTCGTCGGGGAAAAAAGTTAACAGTGCCTCTGATGACGCTGCTGGATTTGCGATTATCGAGCGACAGACATCTCAGATACGTGGACTCAATATGGCGATCAAAAACGCCAACGATGGATTATCCATGTTGTCGACCATTGATAGCGCCACTGACGACATCACGGATATCTTGCAACGACTCAGAGAGCTTAATATCCAATCTCAAAACGCGACTAACGGGAGTGTTGATTTAGCCTATCTTCGTCAGGAGAGCGATTCTCTGGTTGAGGAAATTGACCGGGTTGCAATCCAGACTACCTATAATAATCAGAAATTGTTGGACGGCTCATTGTCCAAAGTAGGTTACTCTGCGATAGGGTTTCCTGTTGCCTACGTAGGTGCGGGCTCTGCGAATGATACCAGTTCCGGTTCTACTATTACCTACAAAACTTATGGAGGCACCGTGTCGACGACTTTGACTTCGACTGGCGGCAACTCATCGACGGCAAAGTCCTGGGCCAATAAAGTAAATGCGACAACGAGTCAGAGCGGATTGACGGCTATCGCTCGAACCGAGGGTATTCTTTACGAAGTTTCTCCAGCGGGTGATATGTCATTAAAAATCAACGGCGTGGACGTGAGCTGGACTCCATCCTCTGCCCCTGGAACGGCAGGGGTAGCTGCGATAAACGCCGTGTCAAGTCAGACTGGAGTGATGGCTGAATATGCAAACGAGACCACAGGGATTTATTTGATCGATGAAGATGGTGACGATATTGTGGTCCAGAATATGGGGAGTTCGGCGAATGCGGAGGTTGTTCCCATTCATGCGTACACGCGTGTAAATTCTCTTATTTTGAGCCCTTTTGGTTATTTTCAAAAGCTCGATCCAAGTGGGACCGACACCATCAGGTTGACTGGGACCAGTTTGGTTAATTCGGATGGGTATGCGGAGTCTATAGTTACAAACACAGGAAGCACGGTAACAAACACCTACAGTTTCACTGAGCGTGCTCGTTTTGACAATAATGCAGCGACTATTCAGATAGGCACCGAAAAGGGTCAATCTATTGACTTGAATGTCGGTTCCTTGGAGAAGAATAAACTTGGTGGGGAACAAGTAATACGTACCTCGATCAATATTTATAATTACGGCTCTGGGGGACAAACTCTTTCAGGCGTTCCTGGCCAAACACCCCCACATCATCCTGCTTCTTTCAAGATAATTGACTCTGTCGGGAATTCCTACGAGGTTGACCTTAATGCGGATTCGTCATACAGCTCGTTTGGTTATGGGAGCCTTTTTAATTGGAATAAAGCGCTTGTCGCAGCTGGGTTATCCGACAAGATACAAGTGAACACCCACGGTGAAGATGATGCGGGTGTGGCTCCCTACATGAATAGATTGGAGTTTAAAGCGCTTGAGGGGTTTGGTGATTTTGACGTGGTCTGGTCGGCGGATTCAGGCCATTCCGTGCCTTCAGGTTTTTCTGCTGGTCAGTCGATTATAGACTCGTCTCATGCGAACCATACGCTCAATGCTCATCGAGGAACGCTATCGACATTATCAAGTCTTTCATTGGATGAGCAGCTTAAAGTAATCGATAGTGCTCTGAATCAAGTCGCTTCACAGCGTGCTGAGCTTGGAGCCACAACAAATCGGCTATCCTATACAGTCTCTAATTTGTCTTCCGTCTCGGAAAATACAGAGTCTGCGAGATCCCAGATACAGGATGCTGATTTTGCGGTGGAAAGTGCTCGATTGACTAAGTCGCAATTATTGCAAACAACTGCCACCGCAATGATCACACAGGCCAACGCGTCTGGATCGATGGTGCTTCAGCTTATCCGCTAGAATTAGACACTTATTATTTATCGATGGTAATCCAGGCGCTCGACCATTTATGATCGGTGGCAGAAAAGTGTAAAAGTGAAGGAGTGGTTTGATGAGCTACGCAGGAGAGCGCACGATTTATGATGCCGATAGCCATCTAATGGAACTGCCCGATTTTCTCTCCGCTCATGCTTCCGAGAAAATCAAGGATAGGCTGCCAAATCTACAAGAAATCTTGACTGGTCAGTTCGACCCTGACTCACACGCGGGTAAACAAGGCCATAATCCCGAAAACGTCGATAAACTGCTGGCCTTGGGCGATACCCTGACAAAGGGGCCTAAGTGGCATGACGCCCTAGGTTCCTTTAGTGGATCAGAACGCACATTGGCGATGGATTTACTTGGTTTTCAAAAGCAGGTCATCTTTTCCTCGTTCTGCGCAAGACTGATTTTTGGTGCAGAGGATGGCGAACTTGCATACGGCGCTGCTGCGGCTCATAACCGAGCAATGCATGATTTTGCGTCCAAGGACGATCGAATGATTGGCGTAGCTATGGTTCCTATGCAGGACCCTGATAAAGCACTCGTGGAGATTCACCATGCGATTGAGCTAGGGCTGGGAGCCATATGGATAGCGGCTGAGGCGCCTGGTGGTCGTTCACCTGGACACCCCTCTCACGACAAATTGTGGGCAACCTTGGCTGAATCAGGATTACCGTTCATTTTGCATGTGGGAAGTGCTCCCTTGCAGATAGGCGATGAATGGATGAATGACGGGATGCCAAGTAACCTCTCAGCTCGTGGTGGGGCCGAAGTAATAGGCAGTAAAGATCTGACAGCCATTCACTTTGCGAGTAATCGATTTATCTCAACTTTGGTGCTTGATGGTGTACTTGAAGCGCACCCAAATTTGAGGGGCGGTGTAATCGAAATAGGGGCTGGTTGGGTGCCAGATATGATTCGAAGGTTAGACCATGCGGTCGAGATATGGTCTCGTTCAGAGCCGCAGTTAGCAAAGATGAAAAGAACGCCAAGGCAGCAGATAACTGAGCAGCTTAGGTTTACCCCGTATCCCTTTGAGGACGTTGCTCAATTGATTTCGGAATCGAGTGAAGATCTCTATATGTTTTCTTCTGACTACCCGCATGCTGAAGGTGGCCGAGATCCAATAGGTCGATTTTCCAGGTCGATTGAGGGCTTGAACGAGGAGGCCCATCACAAATTTTTTGCAACGAATTTTTTGGATCTGTACACCAATGCTGTTTAGAATTTTTTGCGCTGTTACCGGGTTCTTTGCCACTAGCCTATAAGTTGGTATGTTGTTAGTCGAATTGTATAGTCCGACCAGACACACTGGTGCGGCGCTTATTGTTTACGAGGGATAAATTAGATGATTTTAAAGAACACTTTTCGTGAAAAGCTTGATGCTGGAAAGCCAACCATAGGCACTCATTTCATGTTTACGGATCCAGATATTCCTGAGTTGATAGGTGATACTGGTTTTTTTGATTATGGCGAGTTTACCGCTGAATACTCTAGTTTTGATATGAACCTGCTTTACCACATGGCGAGATCCGCTCAGTGTGGAAATTTACCGTTAATGATAAAACCCGATCAGGAAGGACAGGGCTTTTGGACTCAAGCGGCGCTAGGTGCCGGGTTTAAGGCGGTTCTTTTTACGGATATTCGTACGCCGGAAGATGTCGATGAATGCCATCGGATCATCAGAGAAGATTTTCCGGGCGTGGGTGGGTCGATGGGGGTTAAGTTAAGACGGCCTGCGCTTGGAAGTTATGATGTCGAGGAATATGCGAAGGACCTTAAAAAAACGGTGTTTCTGATCATGATCGAGAAGAATGTCGCCTACGAGAATCTTGACGCGGTGCTCGAACGGGCGAAAGAACGTGGTGTTGATATGACTCAGTGGGGCCCGGCCGATTTTGGTTTCTCCAAAGGTCAGCCGAAATTGAACTCGACTCCAGAAATCCAGCCCTTTGAAGAACATGTGATCAAAAAGAGTCTCGAGTATGGTATCCCACCGCGGATTGAAATAGGCGCGGTAGCCCAGGCTCAGCGTTATGCAGATCTGGGGGTGAGGCACTTTTGTGCGGGCTGGGACAGATTCATGTACTCCGCGGCGGTCGCCAGACTTGGAGAGGAAATGAATAAGTTTGTTGAAACGGTCTGATTAGACGGTTTGCATTACTTCTTCTTGATCCTTCGGGACGTAAAAGTGAGAACCAGGTCGAAAGTCGTAGCCTAGGTCTCCCAGTAGTCTTCGCTGTCTAGGAGAGCACTGTTGCGCGATGTCTGGTGTCACGTTGTGATCGTAGCTCCTGACCCATAGCTGGCAGTAATTATAAAGAAGGATCTTTCGAGGATTGGCTGAGATATTTTTTGCTGGTCCGTGCCAAAGTGAATGTGGGAATAGATAGACATCGCCCGCCTTACCCATCAACTGATGCGCACCTGGCGAATAAGGTGTCATTACCTCCGCACTTCCATAGGGGATCTGATTCCTCTGGCTGCCTGGAAAAACCGTAAGATTACCCGAGTCTTTTTCTGTCACGTCGGTTAACACGAACATCGCTTTCATTGCGATCGGAGGGCTTCCCTCGGTCACTTGAGTCATCCTTAAAGACTCCCCTCCGTCAGTGTGAGTGTAACCGGGGAATGTGTCTGATGAATTGCGAACGATTGCCTGGGTCATGGACAACATGATGTTCGGGCCCATGATCTGCAATATATAGTCAAAGAGCGGTG
Source organism: uncultured Gammaproteobacteria bacterium (assembly GCA_913041025.1). The sequence continues at coordinate 6,475 of CAJWGQ010000164.1, forward strand.
TCTGATCCATTAGGTCGATAAATTCCTTGCCATAAATAAGCAAGTCTCGTCTATCCATAAAACCTTCGGGATCTAAATCCTTCGCCG
>CAJWGQ010000165.1 GCA_913041025.1 uncultured Gammaproteobacteria bacterium
AGGCCTTTATTTTCCATGGCTCCAAAGTTAAAGTCATCTACCGCAACAATCATGAACAGATTCAGATCGTATTCTCTTCCAAAACGCTTTTCATCCCATGCCATGGATTCCTTGAGGCTTCTCATGGCATGATGAGTTCGGTCCAGGTTCCCTGGATCAACAAAGATTTTCAGAGACACTTTACGGTTTGACTGGGTGATGAATTGATCTTCCAGGCATTCAAGTCGGCCTGCAACCATGGCAAAAAGATAAGAAGGTTTTGGGAAGGGATCTTCCCAGAGAGCCCAGTGTCTTCCTTCTTCCAAAACTCCTGAATCAACCGGATTTCCATTGGAAAGTAAAACAGGATAAAATTCGTTTTCTGCTTCGATACGAGTCCGGTAACATGTCATTACATCCGGTCGATCCAAAAAATAAGTGATTCTTCGGAAACCTTCTGCTTCACACTGGGTACAGAAATTACCGCTGGATTTATACAAACCCTCTAATTTGGTATTGTTCTGCGGCTGAATGCATACCTCCATCCGCAAAACAAACCGGCTTGGAGTTTCCCAAATGGTCAACGTATTCGATGACACTTCGTAAGTTTCTGACGCCAGCTCTTTGCCATCGACGGAGACGGAAAGAAGCGTTAGATCCTCACCATTTAGGACCAGCGGTCCAGGATTATTCCGGCGCATCGCAAGTTCAGATCGGACAATAGTATTCTCCTCGCGGAGATCGAATGCCAATTTAACACGGTCCACCAAAAAGTCTGGCACTTGATAATCCGAGAGGTTAACCGCCTGCAGAGCGTCACTCACGCAAGTATCTCCCTTCGCCTAAGGAACGGCATACGCGCTCTCCGGATTGGGCTTCCCGTCGGCCGTTACCCGACCGGTTTCCGCCATATGCAGCAGGTGCGCGAAGACCGAACGGCCAGCCGCTCGGTGTAAACGTTTATCAACATCCGCATACATGACTTCGACCATCGCCGGAATCGTATTTCGGCCCTCATGGATGCACTTTAAAATCGCATCTTCCCGGCCGCTTCGGTGTGCAATAAAGGCTTCGACATGCGCCTTCGGCCCGGTGATTGCTGGTCCGTGCGTCGGCCAATAAACCTTGTCATCTCTCTTCAACAGTAAATCGAGGCTGTTCATATAGGCTTCCATATCCCCGTCGGGAGGCGAGACAATACTCGTCGACCATCCCATCACATGATCACCCGTAAAAAGTAATTGCCCTTCCTTTAATTGGTAGCACACATGGTTTGATGTATGGCCAGGCGTATAGACGCATTCCACCGACCAATTTGCGCCTTCAATTAAATCTCCATGAGCGACGCGCTCATCCGGATCAAATTGCATGTCGCCGCCCTCCTCGACTTTTACTCCATCGTCGATTTTTCCTGATCCGTGAGGTCCAAACCCATAAGACACCGCGTCACATCTTGACTTCATGAGTTGATAGCCTGGCGAGTGGTCCATGTGAGTGTGAGTAATCAGCACGTGAGTAACGGTTTCCCCTTCGATTCCATTAAATATCGCCTCAATGTGATTCGGATCATGTGGGCCTGGATCGATCACTGCCACTTCACCTTCCCCCAGGATGTAGGTTCCAGTTCCATGAAAGGTAAACGCACTCGGATTATTTGCTATAACTCGCCTGACACCCGGTGCTACACGCTCAATCCGTCCATATTCGAACTCCATCTCTCTTTTATAAGGAATTTCGACAGCCAATTTACACACCTACACTCGATAAATTCTTGGCGAGCATAGGATCGGCCGTACTCAAAATCAAGAACAAAGGAATCTTTTCATATTCGAAAGGACCGACCCTAGGTAGACCAAGCAATTTTCATTGCCAACCAATCTTCTTCGTTTGGTTTGATGCTAATAGCTAATTCCAGATACTCTAAAGCTAATTCTTTAAAACCATGTGTCCGAGCATCACGTGCTACAGTAACCAACAGTATCGAGCACTCGTCGAGCAACAAACGCGCTTCAATATTATTCGGATCTATTTTTTCAACTTCTCTCAACTCAGCCACTGCATTCTTCGTCGGCGGCTGCGTTATGTAGCCTTTATTAATAAGAAATCGAGCCTGATCCAGTCTCTGATCAATTAATGCAGCTCTTTCGCGAATTTCGCTGATCTCCAGAAGATAGGGTCGCATGATGCCGGGCGGGGCTCCCGCGGCAAGACTTTCATTTAACAGTTCTTCTGCTAGATCCAAATCCCCTTGTGTCAAATTCGACTCTACAAGCGAGATAGTAGATTGAAGTATCGCTTTAACTTGTTGTTTTGCGGTCATATTATCTGGCTCTGCAATCAAGGCCTGGTTGTATAAACTTAGCGCGTTTTCCTCAGCAGGAGAGGTCAATTGCCCCAAGGAGAAATAGAATTGGGCCTCTTCCAAAATTGATTGTATCGTCGCTTTGAGTTCTCGAGTCTGAAAAAGTAGCTCCTTAACATCTGAAAGCGCTTCCACAGAGGGATCAGCGCTTTGAGCGCGCTCCAAATAGTAAATGGTCGTCGACAAATCTTTCGAATCAAAGGCCTGCCTAGCCAGTATGGAAAACCGGACACCAATCAAATTAAGCTCTCGTACAGCCCCCTGGTGGTTTGGAGCTAGTCTGAGTACGTTCTGATAAGAAGCGATCAAGGAATTGAGAAGCGGAGCTTCTTCACCCACAAGACCCAACCTCCTCCCTCGACTAGTTTCGAACAAGCTCTCCGCTCTCTGCCAATTTTGAAGACGAATAGATAAGCCGATCAGTCTAGGATCTTGGGGCAATACCGTCTCAGCTTCCTCTAATCTGGCTTCTGCAAACGAATAACGGCCTTCATTCAGGGCTTCATTAATCGATGCGATCCATTCGCTTTTTATGCTTTCAAGATCTTCGTACCCTTTTGGATCATCTGGAGAAAGGTTTATCAGTCGGTTATAAGCAGCCAACTTGGTCGATAATCCTTGGTTGGGGTCTTCTCTTAGGGACTGCGCTTGAATTCTGACGGCCTCAGTTTCTGCGTTTGAGCTCGCTCGCACCCATCTATCGATAGGTCCAGGTATTAAATCTGTCCTAAAGGAAACAACCCAAACCAGCCCTATCACAATTACACCAACTAGAGGCGCTATCCATCGAGTCCTTTGAAACGACACACGCTTATTTGAAGAAGACGCGAGGACCTCGTTATTTAGCTCAAAAAGATTCGATCCTAATGATCGAATTTCCTCTTCCGAGACAGGCGCAGTATTAATCCTGACTTCTTCTGGTTCTGCATCCATAGTTACGTCAGACAAGTCTGACTCTAAACTCGAAGTGCTCTTCGAGCCGCTGATGTCATTAAGCCCAAACAAAGTATCTAAAAAATTTTGATACCCCTTAAATTGCTCTGGCAGCCTTGAAAAACTACCTCCTGCTATTCTCTGATCCTGAAGTTGGTCCTTGAGCAACTCCGAAGATTGCAAATCACCGGTTAACGCCTCAAGAACTAAAATTCCTAAAGAAAATCGGTCCGATTCAATAGTTGGCAAACGATCGATTTTAAATTGAGGACTGGCATAGCCAGAAGTCGAACCATTGAACAAGTTACCAAAGCTATCAGCGCTCGTGTCCAGAGATCGAATATCTGGCGCGCCATCGAGAAGAAATACTTCACCGCCTTCATCCACAACGACATTTTCTGGCTTTAAATCTCCGTGAAAAAATCCGGCGTCATGCAGTCGGCCTAGCGCTCTTAAGATATGAGATATCAGATCATTAAAAACAGCAATTGAAATCCCTTGATATAAGAGATCTCTTAAATTGACTCCTTCAACATAATCAAAAACCTGATAGTAGCGGTCTTCAATGCGCAGACTATTAATCAATTTGGGGGCAACGCTCTCTGGATAATCCTGATGCGCAAACAACTGCTCTAAAACAGAATCCTCTACTTCGTCAATGATTAACGACAGGTCTATCGATTTGATAACCACCCTACGGTCCGCGGTACCGTCAAGCGCCTCCCACACTTGATATCCCGCTTCACGTCTGATTAGTCTCCTTACGTCGAAACCCGGAATTTCAATCTTGTTTTCTTCTACCACGCTCGCACCGAGGAACTAATTAAACACTCAATTTCTCATTCAATCTCATAGCCCAGAGAAGATCTTAGATACAGAACTTCACCCTCGACCAATCGACCCAGGACCAAGAATGCGTCGGGCACAAGAACAAGTAACTCACTATCCACCATCGAACTTTGTCCGTGCGCGAAACCGTTGACGCAATTTTTGGCGGCAACCAACCACTTCCTGCCTTCATGAAGGGCCTCGCACTCCCCTCTGCCATCCAGAAACCTCGAATCATCCAACACGCCATTTAGCCAATGCTCCATTACCACCTCGTCCTGAGCGGTTAATCTGATACCGTAACCGTGGCGTTGGTCATTTCTATAAAACCCCTTATATGTAACCCCCAACCTAGAAGACATTTCTCCGTAACCATTTCGAAGATTGCTCTTAAAATCCCCTACGTATCTGGAATCATCAAGATAGGTCATCGCGCCCTTTCCGGCCATGGAGTCTTCTAAAAAATCACCCTCATATCGTTCTCCATTAGACCAGACAAATGCACCAAAACCGTGACGCTTACCATTTAAATAAGCCCCAGAAAAAGTATCTCCATTTGACCATTGATAAGAACCCTCTCCGTGCATGCGGTTTTCCTTAAAATCTCCCTCATAGATTTCTCCTTGAGCATTCGAATAAGTCCCTTTGCCGTGTCGGTTTCCCCTCACGAAATCACCTTGATAGATTCGCCCATCGCGCCATTTAAAAGTGCCTCGACCATGCGGCTGATCCTGGACGAAACGACCTGTATAGACATCACCACCCGCCCAGCTGTAGGTGCCTTCTCCATCGCGAAAACCATCCAGAAAACTCCCCTCGTATCTATCGCCATTTGCGTAAACCACGACCTCGCTCCAGGAGGCTAACGAGCTGGCCAAGAGCAGAAACAGTATGTGGAGGCGGAGACCAGACTTATTCATAGTCATTCATTTGTATTGTGTATATATTGATCGGACATTCATTCCAACAGTACTTCAATTGGACCCAGTTTTCTTTATTTTACTGTGCTTACTCTTGGGACTATTTAGCGGCTTTTTAGGTGGTCTTCTGGGAATAGGCGGCGGAGTAATCATCGTTCCCGCTCTTTACCTGCTTTACGACACGACAAGTCGCTTCGATTCGAACTTCATCCTCATAATAGCGATCGCGACGTCACTCAGCTGCATTATTTTTACCTCGGCATCAGCGTCTTACGCTCAGTACAAAAAAGGAATGGTTCAGTGGCTTATCGCTCGAAAGTTACTACCGTCTCTGCTTGTCGGTAGCATGCTCTCAGGAATTCTAGTCTCGTCTCTTGACCCTTCTATTCTAAAAATCATCATAGCCTCGTTTTTAGCGGCTGTTGCTTTAGTCATGATCTCGAGCTGGCAACCAAAGCCTGAAAGGAGATTACCGGGCATTGCAGGCAGCAGCCTGTTGGGTGCGGGAGCCGGAATTGCCTCAGGAAGTGCGGGCATCGCGGGGGGCAACATCATCGTTCCAACCCTTATCTTCTTCAACGTTCAACCACACCACGCGACCGCGACTTCCAGCTTTTTAGGCATCCCGATCGCTATGTCAGGAGCTTTGGGCTACTTCTTGGTCTCGCCAGAACTGGTTGACCCTAATCTATTCGGTTATGTCGATAAGCCCGCTTTTATCGGAATAGTGCTCGGCGCAATTTCCGGAGCACCTCTGGGCGTCAGAATTGCTCACAGAGCTTCTCCTCAACTACTGAAAAAACTATTTGGTATCACGTTGTCTTTGGTGTCCTTCAGAATGTTTTACGACACTCTAACCGGTTAAAGTCCACCTAAAGGTCTGATCTGTATTGCATCGGACGGAGAGTCCGCTAACACATCAGAGACCACAACCACTTTGTCTTGCGCTTGAAACTGATGAATTTGTTTGAGCATTTTCGTTGCTCGGCTCAAGGTCTTATCGGGATTACGGCTAAACGGGATTTGAAAAGTGTGAACCGATCGATTCAGTACAAGTCGTTTTCTGACCTGACTAGAATTGGCGAAGGCGAATATAGGGACCGAATGTGGCCTAGCATTAGTCACCAAATCGGCCATTATCCCTCTACGAGTGATGACAATAATACCAACAGCGTGCAGTGACTCAGCCAAAGCAACCGCATGCACGGCAACATGCTGCTTATCACCCTGAGCTGCCAACTCTTTTTCATAACCTAGACCCGCGTATTTTTCTGCTCGCTTTACGATCTCGACAATTTGTTCAACACATCTCGTTGGATATTTTCCTACACTCGTTTCACCCGAGAGCATCACAGCATCGGCGCCCTCGTAAACCGCGTTAGCGACGTCGGTCACCTCGGCGCGAGTCGGTATAGGATTTTCAATCATCGACTCCAGGAGATGGGTCGCC
>CAJWGQ010000166.1 GCA_913041025.1 uncultured Gammaproteobacteria bacterium
TCTCCTGACATCCGAACTGATCAAAGAAACCTTCAACCATGTAGGCCGATTCCTGAATGCCTTCACCAGTATTGGAAACGCTTGGCTGCTGAATCCACCGCTGCAAGTTCTGAACATGCTCATCGATATTCGTATCAATATGATCAAACACCGCGACCAGATCTGGATTGTGTATTCTGCTCATGTCTATCTCGAGCTCGGTTTTTCCCCTCGGGTTGATTCCAAGAGAAGGCTCTGGTGCAGCAGCCTCCGCTGTAGACATCATGGCGGGAGCTGTATTTACCTCTGACTGTTCTGATTGGGGACTGCAAGCGGATAAAAGTAAGGCTCCAAGCAATATGGACAGTTCAGCGCGGCTTCCAAAATGATTATTTATCATGACTCAATCCTATGGCCTATTCGAGATTTACTAACCTTCATTCTGATGACAGTACTGTAAAAAGGGGCCTAGGGAGAAAACGTCCTAAACCCCTTCTTTAGTCAGAGCTGCGGCTTGGGCGCCTACCGCCGTTACCGCAACAACTGAAGTGCGTTTATTGATCATTACCCAAAGTTAGAATTCATATCTGACTCCCACTCTGTAACTCCGACCAAGCCAGTCCATTAGGTACTTATTAACTGGAATGTAGGCTGGAGTGTTTTCCGCGCCTTGTCGGGCAGGGTTCCCCGCAATAACTGGATCAGTGTCAAGCAAGTTCTTAACAGAAAGGAATATTTCGCCCTCGCCGCCCATAAAGCTCACATCCATCCCTGCATAGAGATCATAGAAGAACTCGCCGGGCACTTGGTTATTGTTTACGGTCCAATTCGGAGCCGACGAAGCTGGGCATTGACCAGGGACACACTCAATGTATCTATTGTCGATCACTCCATCGCTGTGGCCACGCGCAGTAAGGTTGAATGAAAAGGCATCAACATCATACCTCGCCGTTCCTCGATAAACCCAGTCAGGAGTCCTATCGAAGCCAGCATTTTCACCGGCTTGATTGTTTTGGGTCACGCGATTATCTGTCGTGTTCGCCACATAGTGGGTCGCCATGCCTCGAAGAGTCATCGTGCCTGGGCCAACATCTCGGATGTAACCCAGCTCTACATCATACCCCTCAGCGTAATACATATTGAGATTTTCCCATTTCAAGTCGATGTACTGCAGCGATCCACCGAGCGCGGCTGCCCGCAAATCGCCGTTATATTGACCAAATGTCAGCGGATCAAACCTTAGTTGACTACAATAGGATTGCACACTGAATTCAAAGCACGCATCTGCAACTTGCTCCGCCGATAGGTAGCCTAAGACCCCCTGGATATCAATGTCGTAGTAATCCACTGAGAAAGACAACCCATCAATGAAACTTGGCTGAAAAACCACCCCTATACCAAGCGTGTCAGCTTCTTCGGGGGATACAGTGGGTGTTCCTGTGAGGTTTTGAGTAAAATCCACGGATTGGCCGGCAACCTGAACCGCGTTGGTTCGTGCTCGCCCAGCATCATAAAGCTCAGACATATTTGGAGCTCTAATATCATGCGATTGAGTCACCCGTAAGGTGATGTCGTCAATCGGTGAGTAGGTGAATCCTACCTTCCAAGTGTTAACGCGCCCTGAGGTGCTATAGTCAGTTGCTCGAGCAGCAGTGTTTAACTCGAAACCCTCGAAAACCGGCACCACAATCTCGGTGTAAACCTCGCTAACGGATACGTCACCGAATGTCATTTTGTAGTTGCCATATTTCCAGCCGCTCTTGTATTTAGGGTCAACGACTCCAGCTATGCTCTCCTCTCGGTACTCAGCGCCGAAGGCTATGCCGATTGGTCCAGCCCAACCTGCCAGCTCTGTCACAAAGTTCACAGCAGTTACATCCTGTTGAAACCTTTGCTCACGCCGCGGCCGGCCAAGCACATAATTCAATCCTTCCTCAGACGCGACGCCCACGCCAAACCGATTCAGCGGGACGCAGCCGTTTCCTGGGTCTGTCAAAGTCGACCTGCAGACAATATCTCCATTGTCATTGCGAACCGCGTCAGAGGCTAGGGAGAGATTCCTAAAATTAAAAGTAGGGCGCTGGTGCTCGTCAGTCTTGCTGACTCCTCTTTGATGGTAGGCATCCCAATCGAAATCGAGGGAGCCCACAGAGAAACTGCTATTAATACCCGCAACAAAACGAGTTGTATCCCTAACATTGTTGGTCCCAGAAACTGGAAAATCCTGGTTTCCTGAGCTCATTTTAAAGGAGGTTTCACCAGCGGCTGTCATCTGGTTAACGATTTCAGTTGGTAGATAGGCATTGTCGATATAGTAGGTCCTGTTTCGATCAGTAGGCCTGATGTACGCACTAAATCCCTCGTAGGTGGCATAAGATGCTTGCAAGAATATTTCAGTAGCATCGGTAAGTTCCCAGCTCGCCCTAGTGAACAAACTTTCCCGGTCGTCCCGAGCTTGAAGGGAGTTAGTGCCGAGAGCCGACGAAAGCGTATATTCCCAGTCGCCTCCACGCATCCACTGGCCACCAACAGCTCCATAATTCAGCGCGTTGACCGACCCTCCAGTACCGAAATATGTCCCCGTAGCTGCACCTGTCCTAATCAGACCACCGGGCGTGTAACTGGATAGACCAATACCCGAATCGACGATATATCGAGGCTGCCCCTCTGATTGGTCTGGATTAAGCATCGCCCAGTATCCGGATTTCGCCCAGTCCGCCACGGTTTCCTCGATACCATCTCGATGAAAAATTTCGGCATTGAAAAGTAGGTGGCCTCTGTCATTTGCGAAAGAAGTACCAGCAGTGATCTCAGCCCTTTGGTCGGCAGCGCCATATTCAGTGACTTCACCCGCCACAATCGACGTTTTCAGCCCTTCATAATCTTTATCTAGGATAAAGTTAACAACACCCGCTATCGCGTCAGAGCCATATGCAGAAGACGCTCCGCCTGAAGCTACCTCAATTCGCTCTATCAAGCCTTGGGGGAAAGTATTTGTATCCACCAACCCTGCTGCAGATGATGGCACGTTTCTTTGTCCGTCAAACAGCACAAGTGTTCGCCCGGTTCCGATTCCACGGAGATTCATGGACGCTATGCCTGCGTTTCCAGAACTCAATGATCCTGAGGAAGTTGACGCAGTCGTTGTTCCTTGTATAGAGGGCAAGGTTGCGGCAAATTCTGCGATACTTCCGGGCACCTCTGCATCAAGCTCTGGCCCTCCCAGGACAGATATAGGAGTCGGAGAATTATATCCATCTCGCGCGATGCGTGAACCTGTTATAACTATAGATTCGATTTCGGGTGCATCTTGAGCGGACGCAACGGTTGAAAAACTACCCGCGGCGATGGATGTGGATGCGGCCCAAACTGCCAGAGATAGCTGCGAGCTCGCAGAGTGCCATTTGAAATGTTTTGTAAGTAAGTTTTTCTTAAATTGTGGGTAAATTGGAGACAACATACTTCCTCCCTAAGACGATTGATGTCAAAAAAATTGGACTACTTAAGTGTTTCAGTTTCAAGACATGCATTGCCCGTGCCAATTTGCAAAGCCCGATACTACGGGACTTTAGGCAAGCAGCTTACAAAAAAAATGCCTCTCTATGGAACATTGGACAAAAGTTGTCCCAAATTAATGCACGAAACCGAGTCTTCAGCAAACTAGGCGGACTTTAAAAATAAACCCTGGAACTTCTAACGAATGCTGGGGGCAAGAGAGAAAATATTCGAAGCGGCCACTCGATTGGGTCTTCAATTACTCTTTTACGTAGTTTCCGCGGGACATCGAACTTTTGCACTAATCAGAAATATAATTGCAGCCGCTCTAAGCATTCTCTAGCCTCACGGCAACTTGCTTTGAAAATAGACATACGGCAACGACCCTAAATCGCATCTGATGTCTACCGCAAAATTCTGTCAAGGCCCTAAATTCGTCTTGCTCCCAATGCTCATTCATCAGCATTTCATCAAATATTAAGATGGTATTTTGATCAATTATATTTTTTGAATTATTCAAAGCGCACAAAGTTGCTGAATAAAGATCTGCATCAAAATTTACAAGTGAAGCGAGCTTTCGCGATTGCGAAAAGAATATCGGGAGTGTTTGTTCAAATTCACCTGCAATAAATTCTCCACCCTCAAGCGTAGGTATCTCACCTTGACTATTATAAGAACCGCGCTCATTCTCATACCAGTTCTCAGGTAATCCATAGAAAGTGTCAAATCCGAAACCATTGCGAAATGACTTTAGTAAATAACGGAAAGAAGCGCCCCTCCACACGCCAAATTCATAGAAAGGTCTAGATGTGTCACATAACTTAGTAACCGCATCGTAAAATGACCACCTGTTAAAGTGTAGAGAAGGTCTCTCCGGTAGACCTAAAATCCAGAAATATGAGCGAATATAAGGATGACCAGAGTATTCAGATTCACTCATATTCCTAAGTACGCTGTAATCTCCTTCCCAAGCGAGAATAAAAGACATCATTAACCTTGCGTTTTCATAACTCGGACAAACGGCGAGACACTTTGTTATCCTGTTCTTTGCTTCCGCAAGGCTCGTTGATGTGCCGAACAAGTTCCAGTAGGCGTCGATACACTTTGAATCTAGTCCTATCGCATGGCCGAACGTCTCTCGCGCTAACGAAGTTTCAGCTTGTTCAAAATAAGTGTTGCCGAGGTGCACATAAGCATCAATTAATACAGAGTCAATTGCCACGGCTTTTCTAAATGAGTCTGCAGCTTTATCAAGTTTTCCCTGGGCCTTGAAGGCCAAACCAAGATTATTGAACGCCAATGAAAACTTTGGATCGATAGACAAAGCTCGTCTGAAATCCAAAATTGCCAGTTCATACTCTCCCAACTTGACTCTTGCATTTCCCCGATTATTTAGGATTTCCGCGTTATCTGGCTGAATCCTTAAAGCCTTTGAATAAAAACCTATGGCCACAGAGGGCTCGTTTAAATTAGTGTAAGCCGTTCCCAATACATTTAAAATAGTGATTGACCTTGGGTAGGAACGAAGCAATTTTTTCGCTTCCATAGCCACCTGATTTAAATCACCATTATTCCAAAGAGCCAGTAATGTTTTTAATTTTTTATGCGGGGGAGAGGTCGAGTTCATTATTACCAAATCTCATGCTGAAAACGCGAGGTAAAAGTACTACACAATTAGAGAATCAATCATTTGAAGCGCCCCATGAGATACTTCATGTAGCAACTGAAACTCCATTACGATTTTTGACAATAGACTAAATAAAGAAAAGTGTAGTTATATTCTCCGCAATCGAGGTGCTGAAGGTTCGCAGTCTAAAAAGATGAACTAACTGAGAAATGATAGCCGCTTCTAACATAGCCAGCATTTACCCACGATCTCTATCCAAGCGGCCTGCATCACAGTAAAATTAGGCCCCTCAGTAAATGCCGAGGAACCCAATATTGTGGGCTTAGCCATCTTGTTGGTAACTACAGCGCAAACCGATATCGAAGTTTGAGTGCAAACGAATCAACAACTTTATTCTGCCATGACTCTTGAAACATCTGAGAAAATGATGTCATAGCTTCGGCAGGCAAATTCGAACCCCTAGTGTACACAATGAATAAATCAGAAAGGGGTGCAATCTGCCACCGATATCGGGCTTGGAATGTTAGTCTACTGATTATAAAATCTTTGGAATCAGCGTGTCCCGCTGAAATAGATTTCAAGGGTGACAATTGCTCCGTATTTACCTCCCAATACCTGCCTTGGAATGCCTTCAAAGAATTCCACTGCATTGTGATGCTGAATTGTTGCCTCGGAGAAATAAAGTAGTTTGATACCAATTTAGGAGCCCATTGATGTGCCTCAAAACTGGTGTATTTTCCATCTCCCTGATAAACGAGAAGCGCTTCAGTGTCAGTGTAATTTAAGCCCAGATCAAATGAATAACGGTCACTAGGCCTCCAAACTATACCCGCACCAGTAGTAATGGTTCGCGGACCTAAATCTTCTCCCTTATAGGAGAAATTAAAAGACCATGCTATTAAGTTTGCCGGATTGGAAGAAAACCCTGACCTCACCAAAGGGCGCTCAGGAATCTTCCACTTTCCTGAACCTCTGCCTAATCGATCGTCGACTCTTCTTGGTAAATACCCCAATGTGAAGTCGAATTTATTGTTGTTAAGAAAATTCCAGGCTCTTCCGAAAAACCTGCCGTTCCTCACAGGGTCCCCTTCGATGTTGTACTGATTAAATAACCTTATCGTCGTCGTTCGAGAACGGATTCCAGGAATATCTGACTCTGTCATGGTGAGAGCGTAGTCCAAGTTCATTTGTGAGTTCCTCGCCAAAAAACCTAATCCATTCATATCAAAGTTATCATCAATATAGGTCGCTCTTAACTCATGCTGAATCCCCTGCTCTGGAGCATACTTAAGGTCACCAAGAAAGCCTTTCCCAGTCGCGTCGTTAGAATCGCTAAACATAAGTTGGCCGTCTAA
>CAJWGQ010000167.1 GCA_913041025.1 uncultured Gammaproteobacteria bacterium
AAACATTGAAGCCCACTATGATCTTGGCAATTCATTTTACCAACTATGGCTTGATTCGAGCATGACTTATTCGTCAGCCTTGTATGATGAAGAGCATGCCGATTTAGAATCCGCGCAGCAGAACAAGTACGCTCAGGCTCTTTGTTCGCTTAGCCTGATCGACAACGCCTCGATATTAGAGATTGGTTGTGGTTGGGGCGGCTTTATGGAGTTCGCTACCCAGCGTGAATTTAAGGTTAAGGGTATTACGATCTCTCCAAGTCAACTTGACTACGCGAGAGAACGGCTGGCCAGCCTCGATCAGAGGCACGAACTGGAGTTGGTCGATTACAGAAAGGTCGAAGGGCAGTTTGATGCCATTGTCTCGATAGAAATGTTTGAAGCAGTAGGTTCTGATTACTGGCAAACCTTCTTTTCTCGGGTCAGGGAGCTACTTGTACCCAAAGGAAAGCTCATGATTCAAACGATTATGATCCAGGATGAGTTTTTTGAAGACTACCGAAAGTCGCCGGATTTCATACAAACTTATATCTTCCCTGGCGGGGAGTTAGCATGCCCAAAGGTTATCTCGGAGATAGCCAGCGCTAATGACCTGGAAATCGTGAATAATGTAAGCTTCCCGCTTTCCTATTCGAAAACACTAGAGGCATGGCATGGGCGCTTTCAGGCTGCGTGGCCAGAAATTATGAGTAAGGGTTTCGATCAGGAATTTAAGCGAACGTGGGATATGTATCTCGCTTATTGTCGAGGGGGTTTTGCAAATGGTCGTCTGCTCGTTAATCAATATACTTTTCAGTTAAATGATTAAATTTGGAATATTCTTAGCAGAAATCGGGGTTATTCCGGATTGGGTGATTCGTGTCGCTGCTCGTTTCTTAACAAGGCAGAGATTGGGACAGGCGCAAAATGTGGCAGAGAAGCTCGAACTAATCGAGCAGCTGTCCAAAGGGGGAGTCGCCGAGAAGGCCGTCGATGCGAACGAACAACATTACGAGGTGCCCACAGAGTTTTTTCAGCTGGTGTTGGGCAGACACTTAAAATACTCCTGTAACTTATTTGAAGAGGCTGACTCCCAGGATGACGCCGAGCGAGCCATGCTCGATCTCTATATTGAACGCGCGGGAATTGCCAATAACCAGCAGGTACTTGATCTAGGTTGCGGTTGGGGCTCTTTTTCACTGTATGCTGCAAAGCAGTTTCCGTCCTCTCGATTTACCTGCGTTAGCAATTCGCAGACCCAAATCGACTACATCAAGAGTCGCGCGGAGGAAGAAGGAATAACGAATCTGACGCCAATCAGATCTGATGTTAATGAGCTATCGCTAGAAGATCGTTTTGATCGAATCATTTCGATCGAGATGTTCGAGCACTTGCGCAATTACCAATCGATCCTTTCAACTTTGAATCTACTGCTCAACGACAGTGGAAAATTGTTTATCCATATTTTCTGTCATAAATCTTTGCTCTATCTTTACGAGATACAGACCGATTCTGACTGGATGACCAAGTATTTTTTTCAGGGTGGCATCATGCCGAGCCTCGATATCTTTGACCATTTTGACGAGTCTTTTCGTTTGGCCGATCGATGGTCGGTGAATGGGACGAACTATTCTAAAACATCAAAGCTGTGGCTCACAAAGATGTACCAGAATAGGGCGCAAATCATGCGTGTGTTGAGCCAGCATTATGATGACCCACGGCGCTGGTTTAATCGGTGGCGTATCTTTTTTCTTACCTGCGAAGCCTTTTTTGAGTTAAATGATGGCGATGAATATTTTGTCTCTCACCACTTGTTAGAGAAAAAGCTCAACACTTAAAAAGCTGTAGTCTTGATCCAGGTTCAGAATTTATTTGCTTGTATTAGGAATGCCGATATACAGTTGAGTATGCCTTTTGACGGGAGAGGATATGCTATCAGCTACGGAGTTTTATGAGGTTTCGACACCACTTTTAATTGTGCTTTGGCTCGAGACAGTCATCTATCTTGGCATAGGCTTGTACGAGACTTTTGACGATTTTATTCATAAGACCCCGAAATGGGCTTATATCAACGATCGATTGAATTCTTGGATATGGTTTCAGGATAAGGTCGGCCACAAAATGCACGCGGCGATCTGCTTTATGCTGGGGTTTGTCGCCTTGAATGGCGCGCTCGAGGGCATGGTGACCCGGTTTGAGATCGAGATCATTTTTGTCAGCTTCGCACTCATTAGCGGGATGGTTTTTGGGTTGTTACCTCCTGGGCGGTTTGGTCTGGTGACTATAGTTACAAAACCTGAAATTATTTTGCAGATCGTAATGTACGTTTTTTGCGTGCACCTGATTCGTCCGGAAATAATTGCTCTGTGTGTCGTGCTAAATCTTTGGGGTGTTTTTGTCTATTTTCGACAAACATCAAAGATTCATGGCGGTGAATTCGCAATACTAAGGGCCGATATGGTCGAAGCAGGATTTGATGAAAAAAGACTGGAGACTGTTGATAAGCTTGTGGGTTACCAACAACAGGATGCGCGTGAGCCTGGTAGCGGCCCTGTCGGCTCCTAGGCGTATCTAGGAATCGTAAGACAGCTTAATGAGTAAAGCACGGACCAGAGCAATAGTGTCATAATCTTGGATAATATTGAAATGATACGAGAGGTCCTCGCAAGTGGGCTAGATATCGAGAAGTATTTGACAGACGATGCCGTTTGGACGATTCCGGGATTTGGTTCCTACGAAGGCAAGGAAGAGATCTCAGCTAAGCTTTTAGGCCCGATGCATGGCCTGATGGAGAGTATGGGGAACTCAGTCGTTACTAACATCGTTGCGCAAGGTGATTATATTGTCGCCGAGTCCTATGCTGAAAATCGAATAACAGCAACCGGTAAGGCTTATAACAATACGTACTGTCATGTTTATCGTATTCGTGACGGTTTGATCGAGCATATTACTGAATATGCAGATACTGCGCTTGCGCGCGACGTCTTTTCCAGCTGATAAGTTATAAAGTTGATTCGTAATCCAAGGTAATGTGGATTGAAGTTTCTAGTTAGAAAAACCCACAAGTATCTGAGCATCCTGATATCCATTCAGTTGCTCCTGTGGACTATTTCAGGAATCTATTTTGCGTTCAATCAGATCGAATTAGTCAGGGGAGAACAGTACCGGCTGCCTCAGGTCTTCTCTATTGACCTTAGTAAAATCAACCTTGTTTTAGATTCTGTTAAGAATATTCAGGTTGCTCGAAGATTCGGTGAAGAGATATTGATAGTTCGTAAGGAAGCAGGAACAGAGTATCTTAATCTTGAAGGGGTCGCTCTTGAAAAGCTTTCGAGAGAGGAAGCAAAGAGCATTGTGTCGAGCGTCACTTCACTAACGCCGTTGGCAGTGGAAGAGATCAACGATCCCGAACCTGGTTCTGAGTATCGAGGAAGAAACCTGCCATTATTCAAGGTGGTTACTCAAGATCAGGAAAATGACGAAATTAACGTATACGTCGATGCGATTTCTGGACAGGTGGTTGCAATTCGTAGCCAGCAGTGGCGGCTTTGGGATCTGATGTGGGGTCTGCATATCATGGACTGGGAGACGCGCGATGAAATCAATAATTGGCTGCTGAAGCTTTTTTCTGTGTTGGCTTTGATCAGTTCTCTCACCGGCGTGTTTATCTTTTTCAGATGGGACTGGAAATAGTGCTAAGAGAAACTCAAAGCCGCTATTTAAATTAGCGCTCTGATAAACCATAAGTGGGCAACCTTCTTGGTGTTGAATTATTTCGTATGGACTCCCGTTTCAGATTGACCGTTGATCGTCTTGCTGTGACTATTGGCTGTAAGGGGTTTAAGTGACGTAATTCAAAAATCATTTAAGGGAGGAACCAGATTGTGTTTATAAGAGTATTGTTTTTGACGTTGGGCCTAGTAGTGGCCTCAAGTGTTGAGGCTGGCCATCATGAAGAAAAAGCGATGCAGTCTAGCTTTTCTGACTATCAATCTTTTGCTGATGCGATGCAGGGAAGGTGGCTGGCTAAAATTATATGGATTAACGATTGGCCGGGATTTGGCAAGAGGGGAGATGAAGTAACCGGTTACGCAGAGTATCAGTTTAGCGATGACGGCAGAGTGCTAAACGGACGCACCTATGTTGGGCCTGGCTCTCTGACGCACCTAATTTACTATGACGAAGGCAAGCAGCAGATTCAGGAAACCATGGTTTCTTCTGGAGGTAACGTCTGGAATAACACGATCTACAAAAAAGATGGCGAATGGACTTATCGCGTGTCAGGAAGCACTGGAGATGGTGAAGCAATCACTGGAACGGCAAAGCGAGAGTTCAGCGAAGCTGGGCAACGTAATCAATGGTTAGGACAATGGAAAGTAAATGGGGTTGAGCTTGATCCTTTGCGCGACTCTTTTCAGCGAATAGGTGACTGACGGCAACACAGCTTTAGATCTGTTTGGTTGGATGCTTTACCTTCTCGAGTCTGGCGAAGCTAGCGTGACAATCTCATAGTCTTGAAAACAGGTATCACACCGGAGGTAGATCGTACCTCCGTGTTCATAAGATTCACGAGTGATTTCTGAGGTGTCTCTTGATCCACAGTGCCTACAACGACGACGATATTTCTCGAATTTTCTATGTAAGAGCAAAATCCCAAGAATAGTGAGGACAGGCAGTATGATTCTAGCTTCGTCGGATCCTATCTCTTTCGCTAGCTCGTTGATTGAGACGTGTTTTGTGTTGTAACGCACCAGCAAGGTATCGCCCTCAATGCGAACATAACCTTCATGAAATAGGTTATAAGAGCCTAACGTTATAAGCAGTACCAAAAGCAAACAGCACTAATTTTGTTCATATGGTTAATCAAATAATATTGCTAACAAATTAACAAACTAAACCCTCTGTGTACAAATTGGAGATTTTTTTACATCTATAGGGAGGTTCAGTGAATCTAGCTAAATTGGTTGGGTGGTAAATCTGATGCTGGAGAATGCTCTTGTATAAGCGATAAAGTTACTGTTGTACATCTTTAATGCGTAGCAAGGAGACAGAATGAATTGGGATGCTTTAAGTGCCATCGCAGAATTATGCGGTGCTGTGGCCGTTTTTTTCACGCTTATCTATTTAACGATTCAAGTGCGTCAAAATTCAAACGCGATTCAACAACAAAATAGAGTGGCGACCGCTCAGATGATGCAGAGCCGCGGTGACACCTTGATTAATTTTTTTAGCCTAGGAATTAACGACGAGAAAGCGTTGGACATTTTTTCGGGTATTTTTCAAAGGCCGGATTTGGATTCGACTCGTGAGTGGCTGGTTGTAAATACTGCGAGAGCCATGTGGGAGAATCTTTTTTATCAGTATAAAGAAGGGTTTCTACCCGAAGATTTTTACAACCAAGGAGTGGCTACCGGAATCAGGCTAGCGGGTCCCAAGTTTTTAGAGATGAACATACCAATGCAGACCGAGTTCAGGGAAGAGGTATTCAGATTGCTCGCAGAGCACGAAGATTGAAGGGAGTATCTTAAAAATACTTAAAAAACGTAGTAGAAGCTTAAATTATTTGTTTCCCTCGAGGACTAATTTTCCAATAACTTTACCGCTGATTTGATCGGAAAGTGCTTCTCTAATTTCAGATAAGGGTCGAGTTGAGACCTTGGCAGGATTCAATCGACCACTATCTATCCAGTCTAGAAGCGTTTTCTGCAGCGTGGGCGTCAGCGAAGGGTCGCTTCTCATTGCGCCACCCCAGTCAACGCCAACGATCGAGCTTTGTTTCAATAGCGCCAAATTTAACGGGATGCTGGGGATGGTCCCGCTCGCGAATCCGACCACGAGAAACCTTCCTCCTGGCGCTAACGATCTAAAGGCAGGCTCTGCTAAATCCCCACCGACCGGGTCATAAACCATGTTCAGTGATTCATTGCCAAGAAGCGCTTTTAATTCTGTTCGCCAGTCTTCCTTTGAGTAAAGTATCGTTTCGTCGGCCCCAGCTGAACTAGCCAGTTCTAGTTTTTCTGGAGAAGATGCGCCTGCGATGACATTGGCGCCCATCGCTTTGGCCACGGTGATAGCGGAAGAGCCAACACCACCTGATGCGCCTAGTATCAAAACATTTTCTCCAGCCTCGAGATTGCCGCAGTCTCTCAATCCAAAAAGGGCTGTCGAGTAGTTCGTGTAAAATCCTCCGGCGACTTCCACCGACAGCGAGTCCGGGATTACAGTGCATTCCGAGGAGGGGACGGTCATGTGATCAGTATAGGCCCCGCGCCACATTCCCATGACTAGATCACCTGATTTTATATTGTTGACAGCACCGCCAACCTGAATGACTTCTCCCGCGAATTCTGAACCCGGGTAATAAGGCAGAGGAGGTTTGACCTGATATAAGCCCTGGACCATCAACGAATCCACATACC
>CAJWGQ010000168.1 GCA_913041025.1 uncultured Gammaproteobacteria bacterium
CAGCGTTCGCAGGATCTTCATAGGTCGTTAGAAGTTTTTTTGAATGAACCAGTCCATTCTTGTCCAGAACCACATCAGTAAAGGTTCCTCCAATATCCGCAGCAAACCGAATGCTCATGATCAATCACCTTGAATGCGTCAGGACGCTTTGGTCGAGCTCTATCCTTCTGCGCTTAACTCATTCGCTTCATTAACAAACTTAGTATCCCAAATTTTCGTAGTTTGACTAACTACAAAAATCGTCAACAACATAGAAATTGCACATATAAAGATTGATTCCTGGGGACCAAAGTACTGCGCAAGATAACCAACCAGCAGCGCTCCAAGTGGACCAGTTCCCATGAAAGAAAATCCAAAAAATCCCATGACTCGAGATCTTTGTTCCGGCGGAGCCAGTTCCTGCATAATCGTTCGACACATTGGCATAGCCAATCCCCCACAAAGTCCCCAGGTGAACACGCAAGCGATAAACAGGTAAATGTTACCAGCCAGTCCTGCCAAAAATAAAAATAATGCGCCGACACCCTGCGCCAGCAGCAAAGCCCTACCAGGCCTTTCGATATAGCCGAGTCGAAGCAGAATAAATAAGGTAGCTACTAGTCCTAGAGCGTTGAAACCACTTACCGCGGCGAGATCCGAGGAACTTCCATCAAACACCTCCCGAACGACTAACGGAAAGGACACCATAAAAGCACCCATAAAAAATAACGCCATCGCCACATTCTGAATCACGACCACACGCATTATTGGGTTCGAAAAAACAGTAACTCCTCCTTCCCAAATTTCGTAAAGCAGGCGTTTTCGTTCTGACTGTTGGGGTGCCACATCGATCATCACCGATATTTTCTTGTAGGTCCATACACCCATCAACATAACAATAACCTGAACGGACAATATCACTGGAGCTCCAAATTGATCAGCAAAGCCAGCAATAATGACTCCAACTATCTGACAGGAGAACTGAGTCAGACTGGATTTTAAAACAAGCCTTTGCACGCTGCCTTCAGCAACGGAATTCAAGAGACCATCTCGCGCCGGCGTCAAAAATGCCTGTGCGATTCCAGTTAGTAGCGCGTAAAAAATTAGAAATTCATAAGTGAAAGCGTCGGTTAAAATGGAATAAATCAATAAAACCGGGGTACAGGCCGCAAGCAATTGCGACCAAAGAGCTTGCCTTGCTGGCCCAACCCGATCAGCGATTGCGCCGGCATATAACATGAAGAATAAACCAGGTAACAAAAGAGCCATCTGAGCAAAACCGACCTTCTCGGCAGGCTCCCTCAAAACCAATGTCACCAACCAGGCGAAGACCACCGATTGCATACCCCACGCGAGGTACCAACTACCGTTTGCAAAAAGATAATAATTGAGAGGACGCAACTTCTAAAAACTCAGTTCCCTAAACCGCAAGTGTATTGAGTTACGCTCCAATAACCCAGTGAATCTTTCTTTAATTCCCAAGTATCTGAGGTAGATTCATCTTTTTTCTTTGATATGGTTAAGAAGGTGGAAGAAGGAGAAAAAAGTGATGAAGTTTAAGATTCTGTTTATAAGTCTAGTCGTGATCGCGCTATGGGGTTGTTCGCAAGATGCACCTCAGCCGAATAACCAAAACTCCGAAAATAGCGCTTCGGGTATTGCCCAGATTGATGATGCCCGAATCAATAACGCAGAGTCAGAACCTGGCAACTGGCTTGCCTATGGCAGGGATTATGAGGAACAACGATTCTCTCCCTTAACCCAAATCAATCGGGAAAGTGTTGATCGCCTCGGTTTGGCATTTGAGCTCGATCTGGGCGGATGGGATGCATTGGAAGCAACTCCCATCGTGGTGGATAACACCATGTTCTTCACCTCAACCTTTTCCATCGTCCATGCAGTGGACGCCAAAACCGGTGCCGAGAAATGGCGTTACGATCCGATGGTACCCAAAGACTTCCGTCGACGCCTGTGCTGTGGTCCGATCAATCGCGGCGTTGCGGTCTACCAGGGCAAGGTCTACGTCGGCACACTGGATGGTCGTCTGGTAGCCATCGATGCGGGCAGCGGTGAGAAGGTCTGGGAAGTCAACACCATCATCGACACTGAGCGAAACTACAGCATCACCGGCGCACCCCGTGCTGCCAAGGGAAAAATCTTCATTGGTAACGGCGGGGCCGAGTTCGGCGTACGAGGTTATGTTACAGCCTATGACTCTGAGACCGGCGAAGAGGTCTGGCGCTTCTTTACGGTTCCAGGCGATCCTTCCCAACCCTTTGAACATCCAGAAATGGAACTCGCTGCCAAGACCTGGAAAGGCGGCGAATGGTGGAAGATCGGTGGCGGCGGCACAGTCTGGAACTCCATCGTCTATGACCCTGATTTCAACCACGTCTATTTGGGCGTCGGTAACGGTGCGCCCTGGACCCGGGTCATTCGATCCCCAGGCGGCGGCGATAACCTCTTCCTGACCTGCATTGTTGCAGTGGATGCTGATACGGGAGAGATGAAGTGGTATTACCAGACGGTTCCTGGCGATAACTGGGATTATACAGCGGTGCAGGATATGACTCTCGCGGACATGGAAGTGGATGGCCAACAGAGAAAGGTCATCATGCAGGCGCCTAAGAATGGCTTCTTCTACGTCATCGACCGATCCAACGGCGAGCTATTAAGGGCCCACCCCTATGTTCAGACCAACTGGGCCAGCCATGTTGACATGGAAACCGGTCGACCGGTCGAGAACAAAGACATGGATTACAGTAAGCGAGCCCAGTGGATACTACCCGGACCTCTTGGAGGCCATGATTGGCAGGCTATGTCATTCGATGAACAGAAAGGCGTCGTCTATATTCCTGCGCAGGACGCACCAAACTTGTACGCACTAGACTCTGAGTTTAAAAAAACAGGGCTCTATAAGCGGAGTCCCAGTGAATTCAATCTGGGAGTGGATTTAGCCAACAGTACTTTTTTAGCACTTAAGTATGCAGATGAACAACCTGCCGCCAAGGGTTATCTTAAGGCCTTTGACCCATTGACCGGGGAAGAACTGTGGAATGTAGATCACGTGCACTACTGGAACAGTGGCGTGGTAGCCACAGCCGGCGGTTTAGTATTCCAGGGTGACGGACTAGGTTATTTGAGTGCTTACAACACCGATAATGGGGAAAAGTTGTGGACCTACAACACCTACATCTCCATGCTCGCGCCACCTGTCACCTACGAAATCGATGGCGAACAGTACGTCGTCATTCTCGCCGGCACGGGAGGAATCGAGAATAATTTTGGTTTCACAAATGAAACTGCAGTAATCAAATATGGTAATTTTGGAAAACTACTAGGATTTAAACTGGACGCAAATCTGCAAATCAACGAGCCAAAAATTCTGGATAGAACCTTACCTGAACAACCAGAAATGACGGCTTCAGAAAGTGAGCTGATTAGAGGCGAACAGCTGTACAACGTTTCTTGTGGGAGGTGTCATGGAGGAAACGCTAGATCCGGCGGAATCATTCCAGACCTTCGCATGATGAATGCCGCCACCCATCAAGTGTTCAAAGAGATCGTTATTGATGGCATCTATGCCGGAAAGGGTATGGCCGGCTTTGGTGATATTCTGAATGAAAAAGACACCGAGATGATCAGGCAGTACGTCATCTCTCGAGCCCTAATCGATAAAGCAGAAGCTGAAGCCATGAGCGCTGGCGGCGGTTAGAGCCTTTTAGCTACTGTTGACTGGCACTGTCTTTATTGGCAGTGCCGGTATTTCCACTTCTTCAAATTCGATACTAAAACCGGCATCGCTAAATCCGCTGGTGCTTTCATCAGCGGCTTGCAACTGGCTTTCCTCGCCCTCTTCTAACTCTTCATCACTCTCTTTCACGTAGCCGTTTATTGTCTCCCCTTCTTGTATCTTCTCTTGCGCTTCCTGGACTCTTTCAGCCAAAGCCAGATCAAAGGGCAAAATATAGGCTCTCGGCTTAGAGATCGCTTCATTGTTGTCGTTTAATTCTCGTATCCAGAAAAAAATCTCTCCATCTACTCCGTCTTTTTTTTCTGGCTCATCAATAGCCACCCAGACCAGACGAAAATTTTTCGGCAACTCCTCGTCGATGGGCCAACCCGCTATACTTCGATGGCCTAAATAAGTTACGAAATACAGTCCTGTGACAACCAAAACACCGATAGTCTTAAAAAACAGAGAAAACCTTGACGGTAAGCTCGCTGTCAACAACATTCCAGCCACAACCACATAGCCAAGCGTCATTAACCAAATCATCCCTTTGCTACCTTCACTACCAGCGGTTTCTGTAGGAATGAGACGTCTTCGATGGCGCCTTCCGAATCCACAAGAAATCTTACTGCCGTCAACTCATGTCCAACCCCCGTTAGCTCATAATTGCCGTAATGCTCTAACGAGACCTCTGGATTAAGCTTCTCTACTTTCACTGTTACCGGGAGGGGTTCACCATAATTAGCCTGATAATGCAGCAAATTCACAACGTATTCGCCTGGCACTAAGTTGCGCACAGTCACCGTTTCTTGATTAATTGGATTAACGATTTTTTTGCCTGCGACCACCACCGCGTCCTGAAAAGACCCTCTATCATCACGGTCCAAGTGCATGATTTCAGTGTCCTTGTTGTTATACCAAAGCAGAGTCCCTCTTGGGTCTTCGACAATCGTGTCAACGTCATCCGGATGATCGTCAGGCCATCGAATCGTAATCAAGATTTCAGCATTGGGCGTGATCTTACCTCCCTCACTAGGCTCGCTTATCAGCGAAAAGGCGGTCACGAACATAAAGGCAAATCCAAGCAGCGCATTAAATAACAAATCGGTAAATGCATCCTCCCCTTCTTTGCGCTTAAGGTAGCTATGCCTCATCGAAACTCTTCGACTGACCACTAAATCGAAGTTCTGAAATCTCAGATACTCGGGTGACTAATTTCGCCGCGCTAGAGTCTATGACCTGATATTGCATCTTTAGAAGCAGACTTGTAGTTAGTCCAGCTAGCGTTGTATATAAGGCCACTGCCATACCACCGCTCATTTCCCCCAACAATTGTTTCATTAAGTTAGCTTCAAATTCCTTGATCTCCGCCACAGGCAATAACATCAAAATGAATCCAATAATTGTGCCTAGCAGACCTAACTTAAGAAGAATGTCCGATATAAAATGGCCCGTCGCATGGCGATTCAAGACTCGATCTCCAAAAGCTTCAAGCAATCCATCGTAGCGTCCACCCTGAGCCGTCAACTCTGCCGCTTCGTTGAAATAGCGCTCAATTGCAACATTTGAAAGAGAGTCAAACTCAAAGCGCACATCGTTACTGATCAGTTCAAGGGACGACATTTCTACCGATAAGCCATAGCAAACTACCAACCAATGAACGGTAGCAAAAAAATACACGGTTAAAATAACGTAGGACAAATAGCTTCGATCGCTCTCTAACGTTAACGAAATGAATCCTTGGTCAAATGCCAGAAAAAAACCAAATAGTATGATCCCAAGCAACACCAATGCCTGCAAAAAAACGATGTGTTTTCCTTGTCTAGATTGCATAACTCACTGCTTAACTAACAAAAATATCATTGTAGACCGCATCTCCCTCAAAATGCCAAGCCAGTTAATCTAAGCTTTTGATAACTT
Source organism: uncultured Gammaproteobacteria bacterium (assembly GCA_913041025.1). Next base: position 5,633 of record CAJWGQ010000168.1, read on the forward strand.
AACGCCACTTTTTTTGGCAAACCAGTCCAACACGAGAGCAAGCCCCGAAAAACCAAAGATGGCTTGAAATACCAAGAGAGTTACTGAACTTATCGGTCCCGATTCGTTCACAGTCCAGAGCAAAGGTGCAGAAAAACTAAAAAGCAACAAAGCAAACAACCTGACCCACTCCAAGAGATGGGAATAGCGCCTACCTTCAAGCCACATACTCTGAACAAGCACACAAGAAATTAACCATGCGAACGCGATCAAGACCATGTCGCGAGGCATCGTCAAATGATTGGCTTGTAAAGCTAAAGCTAGCCCCGTAAAAATCCAAAATTGAACAAACGTGTAGCTCTTTTCAAAAATCGAACTCAAAGGATTGTACTTTGCAACCTCACTAGCTGCTTCGTCTATGCCAGACTCATCTCGCAGAGTCCAGGCAGGAGAGCGGAACCAAGCCAAAAATTTATCTCTTACTGTAGGTGCTCGTATAGAGAACCTGAGGGTTTCCCACCAAACATGAAAGTTGGCCCAGATGGGATTGTAACTGTTCAAAGGATGACGAATTCCGTAAACACACGGTTTTTCTTTCTCTTCCATAACAAAGGTTCCGAACAACCGATCCCAAATAATAAATACACCACCATAATTTTTATCCAGGTAACCCTCGTTAA
>CAJWGQ010000169.1 GCA_913041025.1 uncultured Gammaproteobacteria bacterium
TGCAAATCCTGGGCCGATTTTTGCCCGCAACTATCTGGGCAGTGCGTGGTACAACAATATCCCAGAAAATGGCGCTCTATTAGTCGTTTGATTCTCTAAAAATTAGGAATTTGGGGGCTCGCGGTCTCTGCAGGCAAAGAGTCCTGGTTTCTGTTTGCAAAAGTAGCTTTAGCTCGAGAGGCAACCGCCCAGATCCTGTGCAACGAGATAGAAAAGCGTTTCAAAAAGAGTCATATACCTCTCTCCATAGTTCAGACACCACCACTTTTTTCGATTGAATCATAGTAGGCCTTGTACCCTTCATGCATAGCTCTCACGCAGTCACCAGCGTTTTCAACCTTTTTCCACATATCGTTACAAACGGTTTGCATTACTTCGGGCCGATTGGCTTTCACCCAGTCTCGCGCGTCATAATAAATTGGTTGATCATTGGAGCTGGTCTCGATTTTTCCTATCTCACTGTCTACAAACGTTATTTCAAATGTGTCGGTTACGAGAAAGTCTGTCTTCAAGGCTAGAACCAGGTCATCCTCTACTGTTATTGGACACTTAACTGTCCCCTGATCGGTGAAATTGCATTCCCCTCGATTCATGACCTTGTAATTGCCACCCCTGGCCCAGGCTTGGTAGTAAAGTATCGAATCCGCTGAGGTATCTGCGAACTCTAGGAGCGGTGCAAGCTTTTCTGATTCAAATGAATAGAAGGCATCGATGAAAGCCTCAGCTTTTTTCAACATAGCGCTCTCAGCAGGCAAATGCCCGTCTGCTTGTAAATTGTTGGCTAGCAGAATCCCTAAAACCACCATAATTTTTTTAAAAAACATGCCCGACTCCTTTTGCAATCATTCTAAAATTACGCTCATACCTTCGATTCTAGGTAAGCCCGCCAACCCCCAAATTCTGTGACATTTTTCGCGCCCTTAATCCCTATCCCCTCACATATAAAACCTTGCTTCAAACTCCCGTCAGCCAACCTGATGCTGCCTAAACCAAGAGGTTTAGGAATCCCTGCTAAGAAGCTACCCACTGTTGACGAGATGATTTCCCAAACCTCGACTTGAATCTCTGCTCCTCCCTCTGCAGCCTCAACAAGCCCTGGCCTCTCGGGTGGCCCACCAGGAAGTGCATACAGCTCATATGTTTTCGAAGTTGTTGTTTTCTTTTTTAGCACACCGCCTCTTTCGAGAAGTTGATGGTTGAGGGGCAATCCTTCCATATGGGCCCCACACACCACAATCTCCATTCGCTTTCTGTCAAATAATCCTTTCTCAGTGGAGGTGGGTCCTTCTCCAGCAATAAGACTTTGCATTACTGAGGCTGTATCCAATAGCTTGGCATCTTCCATCGCTTTTGCGACAAGAGTAATCCCAAACGGCTTTCCATCTTCGGCGTCGATACCTGGTATCGCTATACCGCACAGATCCAATAAATTCATGTAATTGGTAAATTTACCTAGCTCAGTGTTGACAGCAATCGGCTCGGCAGCCACTTGCTCAATCGAAGGATGACTGGAAGCCGTTGGAGTGATGAGAACATCAACTTTATCTAATTCTCGCTCACATAGTTGCTTCAGGCTTGCTAGCCTATACGTAGAAGCAAAAACCTCCTCCGCTGTTCGAGTTTTCCCTCCTAGTATGATTTTTCTGGTGACATCCATAACGTCTCCCTCTTCCTCTATGAGAAATTCACCGACACTGAGCGTTCTTTCGGCTACCCATGGCCCTGCGTAAAGCTCTTCTCCCGCGTCACTAAAGGGCGCAAAATCGATCTTAATAAGATCTACACCACTGGTTTCGAGGGACTTTAGCGTCTCTTCATATGCCTTTTGATAAGTTTGATCGCCCCCCTCTAGCCATTTGGAATCAACGAATCCGCAGGTCAGACTGCCACCAGATGCGATATCTACTTTGATTAGGTTGTAGTGTTCATTTTTTCTAGCAAAAGAATCATAGTGATCAAATTCGATACAGACATCTGCAACGAGAGCGGCATCGACAGGGTTGTTTGCAAAAATACTCACGCAGTCTAACGACTTGCAGGCCGGGACGACCCCGTTGCAAGAGATCAAACCTCGACTTGGCTTAAATCCCACTATGCCATTCAGAGCCGCGGGGACTCTTCCAGAGCCAGCCGTGTCAGTACCCAGTGCGAATACAACCAGGCCAGAGGCCACTGCTATCGCAGAACCCGAGGAGGAACCTCCACTAATCAATTCCGGACGGTCTGGGTGGGTTGTAATCCCAAAGGGAGATCTGGTGCCAACTAATCCAGTCGCAAATTGGTCCATATTTGTTTTGCCGATTGGAATCGCACCCGCCTCAATTAATATCTGAACCACAAAGGCACTCTTTGGAGGAAGATAGCCGAACGCTGCACAACCGGCGGTCGTTTCAACTTGCGATAGGTCAATATTGTCTTTTATAGCAAACGGCACGCCCCACAGAGGTTTTTTATCGAAGTCCAATGGACCCAGACTTTCTATATATGGACCAAAAATATTACGGTCTGGAGGAGTAATCCAAATATTGCAGCTAGAGAGCTCTAGAGCTTTCTTCACTATTTCCTCGCAGAGCGCGTCTGGCGTCAGCAGCTCGTCTAAGTAAGCTTTTCTTATACTTTGAATTCCGCCTCGGGCCATCATCTTTAAGTTGGATTGCTCTATGATGAACCTACCCGTGTCGCTGCAAAATACGATCGAATGATCGAGTGAGGTTTGTTGAACAAATATAACTTCGCACGCACAAGAAACGTTCAATCGACGTCACTACAGATCCTCCGCTTCATCAGGTCGAATCTTTCTCTCTCCGTCCCACCAGGCCTGCCCACTTTCCTCCAAACTCTCTTTCAACGCATAACGACCTCTATTCAGGAAGTAAGAGGCGACTAGCGTTACTACAAAGATAACACCAGCAATCCACTCCCATGCAACCCATTCATTGAATGCATCCAGAGACTTTGCCCATTCGAAATCCCAAGATCCCGTCCAAGTGCCGTCCTCTGTGAAAGCTGCTTTCTCCTCTGATTCGCCAGCTGATAATTCACCGCGACTTGCAGACTGAGTCTCAGACTCTGAAGCAGGTTTATTTCGCTCAATCAACAACCACCTGCTCCTTTAAATATGCGCTTTCCACTTTCAAATAATTCAACGAAGTAATTTGGTCTGGCTTATACATCTTCACACTCCATCATCCATACTGGGATCGGTAGCTAACCTCCTGATTTCCTCTGGTATTCCTCGCAACTTATTTCTTCGTTCAGCATCTAAAGTTGCTTGGATACAAGGATCAGAAATATCCCTATCAATAAGGACTTTGGAGCCATTAGTAGGGGAACTCTGATCAGCGCCAAGAGAGACAAGTCTCGTCCCAAGAATGAGAGCCTCTTCCAAATCGTGCGTAACAAACAAGATAGTCATCTTAAAGTCTCTCCAAATTTCCTTCAGAAAGAGCTGCAGACTTTCTCTGGTCTTCGGATCCAGAGCGGAGAATGGTTCATCCAGGCACAAGATCGTCGGTTTTTGCAGCAAAGTCTGCGCTATCGCAACACGTTGTCGTTGCCCGCCCGAGAGTTGGTGAGGGTATTTCTTTGCATGTTCCATCATCTTGACCATCTGTAGCATATCTCGGCCTTCTTCTTCCGCTTCCCGGCGCAGATCCCTCCACGCCCATCGAGAAAGTCCTAATTTTCTCGACAAGATTACGTTTTCTAGGACGGTTAAATGGGGGAAAAGGGAATAATTCTGAAAAACGACGCCTCGCTTCGGATCGGGGGGACCAATAGCTTGCCCACAAAGAATGATCTCACCAGAACTAACCTGTTCTTGGCCAATAATCAGTCTTAAGAGCGTCGATTTTCCGCACCCTGAAGGACCAACCAACGTCACGAACTCCCCTTCCTGAATCGATAAGTCTAGTTCCGATAAAACATCCTTTCCCTGATAACTGTGACAGATACCTCTGCAAGAAAGGAAAGGGGCTTTCTCTCCAACTTCCTGATCAATCATCTTTGTGCCTCATACCAGGGGAAAAAACTTTTCACAGAGATACGCAAAAACCAATCCATGATGAAGCCCAAAAGCGTAATCCAAAGCACATAAGGGATAATCACATCCATTGCCAAATATCTTCTGACCAAACCAATCCGATATCCCAAACCGTCTGTGGCTGAAATCATTTCGGCTGCTATCAGGAAAAGCCATGCGGCTCCTAATGTGAGCCTTGTCGTGTCCAAAAGCCTAGGCATCACTTGCGGCAATAGGATACGCGCGGGAATGGTTCCGGGTCTTGCGCCTAGACTCAAAGCTTTCGTAATTTGTTCCCCTGGCAGATGAGCTATGTAGAGCTGCAAATCCCGTGAAATCACAAAGACAGTTCCAAGAAAAATCAACGCAATCTTTGAAGTCTCTCCCACACCCAACGCGATGAAGAGGATTGGCAGGATGGTCAACGGCGGCACAATCGATAAAAAAGTCAAAAACGGACCGGAAATAGCCCTCATTACAGGAAATATCGAGGTACTCAAACCCACCATTAATCCTACTGACGAGCCAAGAAAGATTCCCAATAAGAGCCTCGTTAGACTCGCAAGGGTGTCCGACCACAATAAGTAGTTCCCAGTTCTAAGATCTGGCTGTGAAGCCATTCTTACAGTGGACTCCACCATTTTCGTAGCAGACGGCAGCAACTTATCATCCGGATTTACACTAAGTCGTGCATCGCTAGCCAAAAGGTAGGCTCCGATGACCAGCAAGAACGGCAATAACGCCAGGACAACTCTGTGTGAAGCGCTCAATGAAGCATGAGTTCGAAACAAAACAAACATTTTTATAAAACTGCTCTGGCGTTTATAGCTTTCCTTCCGAGGCCATCTTCATGTATCTGTCGACGAACCTGAGTTTTATATTACCGCTGTCACCCAAAACTGAACCGTCAGGAAACTCAATGCCCACGAAGTCTGGAGACGAGGCTCCTGCGCCGAATAAGCCATGGCTAAAAGAGAATTGGCGAACATAATCCATTGTCTGTTTTATATCCTCACTAGTCGAGAAGGCAGCCGCCTCACTTGCTTCATAGAACATACTGGTGGTCTCGAGCTGCGCCTTAAACTCCTCCAGTGTGCCCCCCGCCATCTCTGCCATAAGTTCGATGGAATTGTCTGAACCCGCGGACATAACAGCCATCGCTTCGTACCACGCGCCTGTAATAGCCTTCTTACAAGCATCACCTAGATTCGTTCGGACCATAATAGTATCGACGATTTCGCCTGGAATCTGCGAGCTATCGAAAATAAGTTGAACGCCGGGGGTGCTAGAGACTGCCTGTAAGATAGGGTTCCACGTAACGAAAGCATCCCCGGGCCGTGAGGTCGATACCAGTCCACCTAGGTCAGCATCTGAGGCATTAATCACCGATAGGTCTCTCTCACTCATGCCTGCTTCATCCAAAGCTCTCGCGAGCAAGTAATGACTCACCGACAGTTCGACGAGCTTCACTTCCTTACCCTTTAAGTCCGCTACGCTTACTCCCTCAGATCCGTTCAGCAAAATGCCATCGTTTCCGTTTGAAAAGTCGCCAATAACAAGAACCGTTGTGTCCACGCCACCAACTGCCGGTATGGTAAGTCCATCCATGTTCGTCACCGATACCCCATCGAAAGCGCCTGCAGTATATAAGTTGACGCTTTCAATATAGTCATTGATCAACTGGATACTGAGATCGACTCCATACTTTTCGCCCCATTTCTGTGCAATGCCGGTGCTTTCAATGAATCCCAAAGGTTCCCATCCCGTGTAATGGCTCCATGCGAGAGAGCATCGTTCTGCGGCGAATGAAGCATTGGCCGACACTAAGAACCCAATAAGCAAAGCGTCTGCAACGAAGCGGTGAAATTTCATCTTGGATAATCCTTATTATTTGACCAGTGGGGTCGCGTTAAATCTAACTACTTAACCCAGAGACGAAGCAATAATTGTTCCAAAACTCTCAAGAAAGCTGGTTTTCGCCTGATGACTTCAACTCCGGGGCTGGACTATATATTAAGAACGAATTACCGGCCTAATGAGCGACGCTTGGAGCTGAGCTTAGGGGCTCTAATTAAAGCTCACCAAGTAGTCAATCTCATCAATGGCAAAGAGAGTATTCAGATCGAAGACGACTTTGTTGTGATGAACGCGGTT
>CAJWGQ010000170.1 GCA_913041025.1 uncultured Gammaproteobacteria bacterium
CCGTCTCCCCCCCCTCCGGCGGGACTTCTCTCCCTGAAAGCAATGACATCATTGCCGGTATCGGTTTAAAAGAACTATCTGTGTGCCACATTTGATTACCAGTGTTGAAGACCATTCTTCGATCTTCGGGTGCAATAACTTCGCCGTTTTTCGCAACATTTGTGAGTACCGTCACTGGCTTACCTGCGCCGCCTTGCTGTTTAGAGTTAATCGTGTTCTCTAAATCTCCGAATCTTTGGGAAAACACAACTTGCTGTTCATCGGTAAGAGATTGATTCGGAAAAACTAAAATTGAGTATCTCTCAAAGGCACTTTTTATATCTGAAAAATCGCTCTGAGAAATTTTTTCACTTAAATTTATACCTTTTATTTCCGCTGCAAAATTCTCTGTTAATCGATTAATCAGAATAGACATCTTTAACTCCACTTTTAATCGATTTCTGGCCAAATGATCACCGGCTCAATTGCGTTATGATATTGGGACAAACAGCATGGATCTACCCTAACCGTCTAACGACCTATAAATTATCCTCATACGGATCTATTGACCAAGGAACTAACTCAATATTATTAAAGTTATAAAGTCTTATTAACTTCTGATCATCATGTGATATTTTGCAATGAAAACAACCAACTCTTACACGCTCGGCATTGATATTGGCGGCACCTTCACTGATCTTGTAGCTCTAAACTTATCAACCGGATACTGTGAAACAGAAAAAGTTCTAACAACTCCAGATAGTCCTCAACTCGGCGTAAAAAATGGTTTAAATAAACTACTTCCAAGAATAGGAGGTGGAAATAATATATCGCGTGTAGTCCATGCAACCACACTCTTCAGCAATTCTGTGATTGAACGTAAGGGATCAAAAACTGGCTTAGTTACCTCCCTCGGATTTAAGGATACTTTAGAGCTTCGCCGTGAGCGTAAGTACGATATTTACGACCTATTTCTAACATTTCCTCAACCTTTAGTTCAACAGGACCTAAGGCATGAGGTTTCAGAACGTATAGCGAATACAGGAAAAATTATCACTAAGCTCGATGAAAAGAGCTTAATCAAGACAATATCGACAATAGAAAAACAAGGCATTAGATCACTCGCCATATCTTTCATCAACGCTCACATTAACCCAATTCATGAGCAATTAGCAGGTCAATTAATTGCTTCCCACTTTCCAGAATTAGCTATTACTTTATCCTCGGATGTCAGTCGTGAACCCGGAGAATTCGAGCGAACATCTAGTGCCGTAATAAATGCTTTTATAAAGCCTTTAGCAAGTGAATATATCGACCAACTACATAATGTTTTGCAAAATTTAAATATTCAAGCGTCTTTAATGTTAATGCTCTCCAACGGTGGATTGACCCATTTACAGGAAGCCAAACGGGTACCCATACAATTACTGGAATCAGGTCCTGCTGCTGGCGCACTCTCCGCGGCACTGATAGGAGGAAAGGCAGGAGAGAATAGGCTACTCGCGTTTGATATGGGGGGAACAACTGCAAAGTTAGCTATTGTCGATGATGGGGATCCGGAGGTGACTTTTTCTTTTGAAGCTGCCAGGGAACGCCGCTTCGCACCTGGTAGTGGTCTACCGGTTTGCATAACAACTGTAGAATTAGTTGAGATTGGTGCAGGCGGCGGCAGCATAGCTAAAAAGGATAGTTTAGGGCTGCTTAAAGCAGGCCCAGAGAGTGCTGGCTCTGTTCCTGGCCCCGTTTGTTACGATCGAGGAGGCGCTGATCCTACTGTTACCGATGCAGACTTACTTCTTGGATATTTGGATGCTTCTGGTTTTTCGGAGGGTTCTCTCAATATCAATTCCTCAAAATCCACTTCAGCATTAGAAACCCTCGGCAAGCAATTTGAAATATCATCCAGTGAAATAGCATTAGGCATCCATGAGGTCGTTTGCGAAAACATGGCGATGGCTGCACAAGTCCATTTAGCGAAAAAAGGACGCGACCCCAGAGACTATACACTTTATGCAACCGGCGGTGCCGCTCCAGTTCATGCCTGCGCTATAGCAGATCGGCTTGGAATTAGAAGGGTCATCATTCCTCCTGCTGCCGGTGTTGGATCTGCTTTGGGACTAACTCTAGCACCGGCTCGGGTGGATAGAAGTATTGGTATTGGACAAATTTTGGGCGATATAAAAGCTCTTGAATTAGAGGACTTATTTTCCAAGCTAGAAGATGAGGCCAATGCAGTCATATTAGAATCTGTAAAGACATCTAATATCTCAAAACGTCGCTTAGCTGAGTTGCGATATTCTGGACAGGGAGCAGTATTGGTAGTCGATATCACCAAGGCATTTTCCTCGAACTTTCCGTTGCAGGCAATAAACGACGCGTTTAATGAGGCGCATCAAAAAGCTTATGGGCGCTATTTTGACGCTAGCGCTGTAGAGTTTATTACAGCGAGAGTAGAAGCCCAAGCCGCGACGATAATCGACGAATTGCAACCAAAGTTAGGGGCCTCAGTAAAGGTTAAGTATCCCAATAAGGCCCGAGAAATTTTGTTGCCTGGAAGCATGTCCTACAAAAAGGTAAATGTTTTTCACAGAAACGCCCTAAAGTATGGTCAAAAGATCACAGGGCCTGCCATTATAGAGGAAGGCCAATCTACAACAGTGCTTCCGCATCACACAAACATTGAAGTCGATGTTGTAGGTAATTTAATCATTGAAATCATCGATGCCGAGACCCAAAATAAATTTTCTTCCACCCAAATAGATAACCCAATCCACTTGGAAATTCTTTGGAACAAAGTCATTGCCGCGGCAGATGAAGCAGCCGCATCCCTACTCCGGTCCTCTTTCTCCACCGTGGTCAGAGAATCATATGATTTCTCTTGTGTAATAACCGACTCAAATGGAAATTCTTTAGCGCAGGCCTCTGACAGCATCCCATCATTTATTGGTACTCTGCCAGATACCGTCAAGCATTTCATTAACCATTTTTCATCAGAAAATTTATTTCCAGGTGATGTACTAATAACAAATGACCCATATTTTGGGACAGGTCATTTACCAGACATTAGTGTTTGTAAACCTCTATTCAATGAAGGGCATTTAATAGGGTTTTCAGCGAGCACTGCACACGCTCCCGATATAGGGGGGAAAATAAGGTCTCCAGAGCCTAGGGAGGTTTATGAGGAAGGCCTGCAAATACCCATATTGAAATTGATCGATAATGGAACAGTTAATGAAACATTTATGGCCATATTGCGGAAAAACGTCCGCGTAGCAGATCAGGTGGAGGGAGACTTAGAGGCCCAAATTAGTGCACTAGGTATAATGGAAAAGAGAATAAGTGATATTATAAATGATTATCAACTCAACGATTTATCTGAATTATCCAAAGCAGTATGTCGAAGGACAGAACTTGCAACCCGAAAAGAGATAACCAATCTTCCAGACGGCATATATAAAGCATCAGTTGCCACTGATGGACTTTCAGAACACCCAATTGAAATAGCGGTTGAAGTCACAATCAAGGAAGACACCATAACGGTTGATTTCTCTGGATCTTCACGACAAGTCTCTAAAGCAATAAATTGCCCTCTCTGTTACACGCGAGCAATGACGTCCTACGCAATTAAATCCGCTTTAGCTCCTGAGCTTCCAAATAACGACGGAGCACTAAGGCCCATAACCGTTGTTGCTCCTGAAGGAAGCATAGTGAACCCCCAACATCCCGCATCAGTTGGAAGCCGCGTTCTAACGGGGCATTATATCCCAGCACTTATAATGGATGCGTTATCAAAGGTTGCCCCGCAACGTGTTTTAGCCGGTGCGGGTTCTCCAATCTGGTGCGTGAATATTAGTGGGACAAACGAAAAAGGAATTCCAATTACTGGTTTATTTTTCTTCAATGGAGGAATGGGCGCTTCAGCACAAACTCAAGGGTTATCCTGTGTCAGCTGGCCCTCAAATATTTCATCTACATCCGCAGAAGAAATAGAAAACCGTCTTCCTGTGCGTATATTGAAAAGAGCGTTGAGAAAAAATTCCGGAGGGTTAGGAAAACACAATGGCGGTGATGGGCAACTTGTTGAATTTGAGTATACGGGGGTAACCGACGGTGTCTTAGCCTTTTTAGCCGACCGCATCAAAACGCCAGCTAAAGGTTTATCTGGAGGGGGTGAGGGGGCTATGGGTATTCTTACAATAAATGGTCAAGTCATTGACCCCAAAATACAACATATTATTTCACCGGGAAGTCTGATCACCTTAGCAACACCCGGTGGTGGCGGTTACGGGACTGACATATAAGCATAATGATTAAAAGCTAAGTCGCTTTATCTTTATTTATTACAACGATCGGCATACGGTTACTTAGGGTTAACATAGTCTCAAGGTCACTGGTTTTGAACCAGCTAGAGTATTCACTCATGTCTATACACTCGTCTCCCGACTGCCCGATGATAGTAATAATATCGCCTAGATTGATCTCGGTATCATCTGGTATTTCAAGGGTCAAATGCTCTAAAGAAACCCCTAAGACTCCTAAACGTTCACCCTTGAATAAAACTACAGGCTTTTTGCCTTCAAGAGACGAACGATTTCCATCGTTTAGGCCAAATGGAACCACACATGTTCTCGAAAACGTTCTATTGATATGGTACCCGCCTGCCCCTATGGCTGGTCCATTTTCATGGTTTGCTATGTGTATTACCCGCGTTTTTATATTTTTACATACGGGGAGAAATTCCTTTATCTCGCCTAAAGATGAATTAACGGACGGCAACCCATAAAGAATATGACCAGGACAAATTGCACTACATTGATCCCTCCATCTCACCGTAATTGCGGAACTTGCCAACGCCTGCGTTATCGGAATTTCATATCCACGTTTCTCTAATTCCAAGACCAGGTCATAAAATAACGATAGTCTTTTTTCGGCGAATTTAATTCCATTCTCATCTTTGAAAGATAGATGGGTGTATAGGCCCTGTATCCATATATTTCTTAATTTTGACACTGTTTCTATAAAGGTAACTGCATTGTCTAGACTGACCCCTAAGCGACCCATACCACAATCAACTTTGATAAATACCGGTATTCTTTTATCGGAATGCAATGAATTAGCTGCAGCATCTGCGGCATCCGCTGTCTCAATATTGTATATAGTAGGAATTAGGTTTGCCTTAATCAGCCCTAGCATTCCGGAAGGTAGTGACCCTCCTAACATTATAATGGGGGTATTAATACCAGCGTTTCGTAGAGCTTTTGCATCGGAAGAAGATCCGGTGGTTAACATGTCAACCCCAGCTTCCTCCAGGATCTTGCAAACTGGAATAATACCATGGCCATATCCATTAGCCTTAACCGAAGCAATCACCTTTACCTCCGGGTCAATACGCTTTCTTATTTGTGCTAAATTGTGATGCAGTGCATGGGCATCCAACTCCATCCATGTCGGATGAGAGGCAAAGAGACCATCAACATCGGCATTAGACATATTCTAGTTCTTAAATTCCAGCAGAGAGTCATAAAATGGCAACCTAACAACTCTTGGCTTCTCTTGAGAGGTAAAGACTAAAGCTCCAAACATAGAGCCTCTATTGCCCAGATCTGAGCCTGATTCTCCATAACGGCCAAGATATTGCATTGGCGAGCAGATAGTAATGAGAATATCAGCAGTGGCCACAGCACCAACACCACTGGTCAGCATTTCTACTTTACTGCCTACCAAATCAGCATAGTTCTTGGCTGTTTCAGCAACAGTAGTTGTGACTACTACCATTTCTGTCACCGCTGTGATTTTATTCTTATGGCTTTGCCACTCTTTTCTCCAGACAAGTTCAGGTGTGCCATGCTCACAGAAATATACACGACCCTCTGGGAAAACATCCGGCCGCACAGATACCGTTCTAAACTTAGCATCGACCATGACTCCATCAATTTCGACGGGTCGGCTAAAAGCCCTTGGGGGCTCACCATCCATCCCAAGCACTTTCAGCCTCTTAAATGTTGCCTCAACATCCTCACTTTTAAAAACCAGACCATTGATACCCAAGGGGGCAGCCAGCAAATCAGCGCGCTTTGTCTCACCTCCCTCCGGAATCCCTATAAGCTCTAAGTAATCCGTTTCAAATATCATTAAGTGATTTATTGAACCAAGCGTATGA
>CAJWGQ010000171.1 GCA_913041025.1 uncultured Gammaproteobacteria bacterium
GAAGACCCAGATGCTTTTGGAGAACTTCCTCGATTTGATATCCTATTGTCAGAACCGGGTTTAGGGAGGTCATAGGTTCCTGAAAAATCATGGAAATGTCTTTCCCTCTTACTTCCCTCATTCGACGATCATCGAACTCCAGCAAGTTCTTGTCTTCAAATAAGATCTCTCCTGCGCTGATTTTACCGGGAGGGCTGGGTACTAGATTCAGTATCGACAGTGCCGTCATGCTCTTGCCACAGCCAGATTCTCCAACGATACCCAGTGTTTCACCCTTCAAAATCTCGAAGGAGAGATCATCTACCGCCTTACCGCTTCCAGCAGGTAAGGCGAACTCTGTCGTCAAGTGACTAACATTCAAAATTGGATCTTGTAATTCAGACAAGGTTTCTCCCCAAAACCATGACTACTTCTACTGTGCATAACATTAAAGGGATGTTCTTAAAAAGTGTAGCGCTGATTGCTGTCACCAGTGACCTGCAAAGAAAGATAGTACTTGCGACATCAGAAATTATGACCGATTCTTTTATCTTGGATGTAGGGAAATAAGGAGAGCCAGTGTCGAACTTTGAAGAGAGTGAATTCCAAGGAAAAGTAGTAGCAATTACCGGTGCAGGTAATGGCCTTGGTCGGTCGCATGCCCATGAATTTGCAAAACGAGGAGCCAAGGTCTTGGTCAATGATTTGGGAGGTTCTGTCGACGGTACTGGGTCTGGAGATGCAGCCGATCTAGTTGTCAAAGAGATCGAGGAAATGGGTGGAACAGCAATCGCTAACAAGGCTTCGGTGAGTGATCGAGCTGGAGCTAAAAGTATTGTGGACGACGCTGTCAGCGCCTTTGGGCGCTTGGATATTCTTGTTAACAACGCAGGTATTTTGAGAGATAAATCGTTTAAAAAGATGTCTCTGGATGAGTGGGACATTGTTCTAAATGTTCACCTCAATGGAACAGCTTACGTCACGCATGCGGCCTGGCCTATTATGAATGAACAAAAATACGGACGAATCGTTTTGACTAGCTCGGGCTCAGGGATTTATGGCAATTTCGGTCAGGCCAATTACGGAGCAGCAAAGATGGGTATGTTAGGTCTGATGAACGTGCTTGCCTTAGAGGGTGGGAGAAATAATGTGCGAGTAAATACCTTAGCGCCTGGTGCGGCCACAAGAATGATCGCTACAATTCCTGGTAGAGACTTTGATGTGGACAGCCCTCCTGCGGAATCAGCGCCTAAACTGGTAAGCCCAGCAGTTCTGTTTATGTCTTCGGAAGAGGCACCCAATGGCGCGGTAATCAACGCGGCTGGAGGCCGTTATTACCGTTCTCAGGTTTTTGTTAATGATCCTATAGAGATCGGAGTTGAAGCGAGCTTTGAAGATTTGGAGATAAAATCCGAGGTGCTAATGAATATGGATGCTGCCCACCCACCGAAGCGTGGTGCGTCATAAATAGGCGCAAGTAGAGACCAGGCAACTACTTGATCTTGAGTCTAAATAGTGAGGAGAGGTTATGACTGATCAGTTTGGAGTGATTCGGCAGGTCGCTTACGTGGTTGAAGACATGGAAGAGGCGCTCAAGTATTGGGTGGAATTTCTTGGGGCTGGGCCTTTTTACATGTTTGAACATTCTCAGATGGATGATCAAAAATATCGTGGAGGGGATTCGCAGGTAGATGTTTCGCTCGCGGTTGGGAATTCCGGGGATGTTCAGATTGAGTTGATTTATTGTGAAAACGATGCGGCTTCTGTTTATAAGGAGTTTTTGGATGCAGGTCGGGTGGGCGTGCACCATGTTGGACTGATGCCAGAAAATTACGTGGAAGCCTGTCGGGAATACGAGTCAATGGGTTTTGATAGAGCCTTCGAGTGCAAAATTTCTGGTACTTCTCTCGTCTACTTTGACACTGTGGAGGCGACAGGTCATTTCACTGAGTTATGGGAACGCAGTGAGGCGTTTATAGATTTTATGAACTTTGTAAGAAAAGCTTCCGTTGGATGGGATGGAAGCGATCCAGTCAGAGTGGCTGCTCTTTGATCATTCGGTACTCGGTTGATAGTTGTTTAATTGGTGAGGTTTTATTTTGAGTAATTATCTCGAGGGTAGAGTCATTGTGGTGACTGGCGCGGCAGGCGGTTTCGGTCGTCAAATCACGCTGAAGAGCGCGGCTCTTGGTGCTTTGGTGGTCTGTTCGGATCTGGATGAGTCAACTTTAGAACTTGTAGTTGAAGAAGCAGATACCGAGCGGGTTATTGGTATGAGAGCCGACGTTACCAATTTGAAGGATTTGCAGGGCCTAGTCGAACAGACGATCGAGAGATTGGGTCGAATCGACGTGATGATCAATAACGCCGGGATTATGCCTTTGGCGTTTTATGAAGATCATCAGAAAGCCATTGAAGCATGGCATAACTGCATCGATATCAATATTAAAGGGGTCCTTAACGGTATTGTTGCCGTTTACGATCAAATGATCTCGCAAGGTCGAGGTCATGTGGTTAATTTATCGTCAATTTATGGGAATTTTCCTGTATCGGGGGCAGGCGTATACGGTGCTTCGAAAGCTGCGGTCAATTTTTTATCTGAATCGTTAAGGGTAGAATCGCAAGGTAAAATTAAAGTGACGATAGTTAAACCGACCGGGGTTCCCGGGACCGGCCTTGGGCAAGGAATCGTCAACCAAGAAGCCATAGTAGGTATCCTAGGACAAAACAATTCTTCTTATCTGCAAATGATGCAAGCGCATCTTTCTGATGAGCTACCCGAAGAATACCGAAGTCGAGAAAATATCGAATATTATGCGCTAGATCCAAGCGACTTGGCGGACCAAGTCATCTACGCGATCAACCAACCTTGGGGCGTCTCTATAGGCGAAGTGACTGTAAGGGCGTCCGGCGATGCCTATATTTTGTGATTTCCACTGACATGATGAATTGTTGAGCTCTAAATGAAAGGGGTCACCGGAAGTTTGGTCAAACACAACGGAATGATGCTGGCACAACCTTCAGGAAATGGGCTGACGCTTTTCGATCTCAATTCAATTCTCTTTGGTTCGCCACATCGGTTAGAGCGGCTTGTGAGTATTGCAAAAGAGATCCTCTATTACGCCACCCGAAAAGGATCGTCGTTAACTGTGTTTTTAGATCCGGGCGATGAACTATCTCTGGCTAACTTGAACAACTGTTTGAAAAATCAGGGGCTATATCTCGGTAAGTTTGAGGTTGAGTATCGAAGTGATGTAGAAAACAATCGTGGCATTTCTCCGGTTACTATCCTCGCTAAGAAGCAGCTAGAGTTGAAGAAATATGTAACCGTAAGATTGTTTTCAGATCATATTGAGACTATCGAACAGTTTTTATTGTTGCAGAGCACATGGTCAGGCGTGCAGTTCGAAGGCTACGCTGTATCCACGACAGGCTCAGTCACTATCATGCTTTGAGCTTTCTGTGTTGTTGGCATTAAAATGTGAGTGTCACTTTTAGGGCGTCTTCGTCTCGCTCATGAGCTAGGTTCAGAGCCTGACTGATCGATTCTAGGGAGAGCCTATGACTCACCATCTTTGTGACATCGATATCACCTTTGGCAATCCAATCAAGCGCTTTATGGAAAGAAGAAAGATCTTCTTCGGCTTGGGCGCCAACAACAGCATAGGCCTGCAGCTGTTTCATGAAGAAGTTAAGGTAGCTAAAAGGCACTGGGTCGCTGGTATCTGGCAAACCAAAGAACACCACATGACCTCTAGGTTTAGCGATATCTAGTGCGTGTTGAATAGTCTCGGCTCTTCCGACCGCCTCTATTACAATGTCAGCTCCTTGCCCATTAGTGACGTCCATCACCGCTTCGCGAATGGCAGTGCCGTCATTGTCGCCCTTAACCGATATGTCAGCCCCAAAGACTGAAGATTGAGCTAGCCTCGCCGGGGAAAGATCAGTAACCACTACGTTTCTTGCGCCTAGGTGCTTGGCTAACCACGCAAAAAACTGCCCTGCGGAACCTTGTCCAAGAACCGCTACTGTACTTCCTACGAAATCCATATTTCCGCGACGAAGAGCGTAGATCGTTGTGCCAAATTGTTGGGCCATAAGAAGGTCTTCTATTGGTCCTTCGTACTTAGGTAGTGGTAAACACCACCAATCTGGCAGCGTCTGGTAATCGGCAAAACATCGTTGAAACCCCGTTCCTGGAACCGTAAGTACAAGATCCCCAGCTTTTAGATTGGCGCTTCGCGACTCGATAACCTCTCCAACACCTTCATGACCAGGCCATCCAGGCTCTGCAGGCAGTTTAGGGCTATAGGCCCCATAAAAAACCTGATGTAGATCAGACCCACAAATTGCTGCCATATGATTTTTTACAATTACTTGACCCTCTTGGGGTTCTAGTAACGCGGTTTCTTCTATGACCATCTTGCCCGATTCCACCAAGACTGCGGCTTTCATCTTGTCCACCGTATATCACCTCCCTTGATAGGTGTTTGATTCTCTTTCTCAGATGCGGGATTTACGAGATTTGCCTAAAAATCTCCCGGCTAAGTTTGCTTTGGGAACACGCACATAAAGCGGATATCGATGCTTTGCCTTTCGGCTGCGTCTGGTGCTGCATTTGGGTCAATAAAAGATGTGTGGGGACATACCAATGACTTTTCGGTTCTAGAATCTAATTGTTTGAACACAAGCACCTCATCTAGTTTCATATAAGGAAAGTAGCAGTACCTTTGGTTTTTGTTGAATAAAGGGACCGCGGCTTGGGCTTTATCTCCTTCTTCTATTAACCGATAGTTGATGATGTCTTTCCTTTCTACGGTCCTTGCGTCGATCAATACCAGAGGATCTTTTTCTACCGGGTTTTCTATGGGGCGCCAGAAATTGTAGAGAGCGAAATCCCAGGATTCCTCAGGATACTCCTCCGAGGAACCGCTCTCTTTGACGATATGTTGAGCAAACTGCAACCATGTATCTGGGCTGAAATCACAATGCATGTATAGCGAGTAAGCATCAAAAAAATTGGCAGGGTTTTTTGACCGTACTTGATAAAAGGGAAATGAAAAAGCTGCGTGAGCACCGGTCAGATCTAGAATGACGCTCTTCATTTCCGGAAAGTACTGATCTGCTATCACCTCTTTATCATGAAAATCAGTAACTGCTGTTTGGTGATTAATCAGAGTATAGCCACAGCTGTCGAGATTATATTGGTCTTCGTCTAGTCTTGCATTGTGAATGACAACGTCATGTCTGGTGGTGTTCGCGTGACGGCTCTCGCGATTATAGATTCTGGGAAGCTCGCTTTGTTCTCGCCACTCTTCGTTAACAAACGCTATTTGGGATTCCACCCATTCTGGTTCTGTACTCATGTGACAAACCATAACATTACGAGTCTTTTCCTGCTACAGAGTCATCCAAGGACGAAGAAATTGGTGTTTGCTTGATTGTTGAGCAAAACGAAGTGGGAATTTAGATTACTCCGTCCTGTTCAAGAGCATTGATTTCCGCTTCGCTTTTGCCCAAAAGTGTTCTGTATATCTCATCATTGTGCCGGCCTAATTCCGGACCAGTCCATTCGATGCTGCCAGGAGTCTTAGACAGTTTGGGTACTATGCCCGGCATCGAAATGGTGCCGTGCACTGGATCTTTGAAGTCGACGAGACTTTCTCTTTCTCGGTAGTGCGGGTCATCTGCAATATCAGATGCTCGATAGATTCCACCTACAGGCACATCAGCCTCAACGAGTATTCTCTCGACTTCGGAAAAATCTCTTGAGCTAATCCAATCTTGGATTAGCGATTCCAATTCATCGGATCGTTTGATTCGATCTCTGCTGCTCTGGTAGCGAATGTCGTCTCGGAGCTCTTCTCCTCCTACGATCCTGGCAAGACGCCGCCAGACATTGTCTCCACCAGCGGCTATTTGAATGAATCGTTTATCTTTTGTTTCGAAAGTCCCAGCGGGTGAGAACCCAGGGTTGCGATTACCGATTCGCTCACGGTTTCTGCCAGATGCGTTCCAACTTGCCACCAAATTAGAGGTGATCCTGAAGGGGGGTTCATACAATGCAA
>CAJWGQ010000172.1 GCA_913041025.1 uncultured Gammaproteobacteria bacterium
GGAGCAAATGGGATGGATGTTTTTATTGGCAGCATTCGGTACTTTTGCTCAAACCCTAATGAATCAATCCTTAAAGCTGGCCGATACTTCGGTGGTAATGCCGGTAGATTTCAGCAAAATGATTTGGGCTACGTTTTTAGGATTTATTTTCTTTGATGAGGTTCCCGATCTTTATACTTGGATAGGCGCCATCTTGATTTTTGGGAGCACTACTTATATTGCAGTAAGAGAGGCTAGACTGAGACATTATTCTGGAAAAAATGATTGAGGGGACTTAATCGAAAGTTGACGAATTACAATACGCGAGTAATAACACAGTGATTTCTGTCTAACGAACTGGGTTTTAAATGAATGATATTGTCCCTGTAAAAAGAGCACTGTTATCTGTTTCCGATAAAACAGGTCTAGCAGATTTAGGGGCCATGCTGCAGAAAAATGGGGTTGAAATTCTCTCGACCGGTGGAACAGCAAGAGCTCTTCGCGAATTTGGAATAAAAATTATTGACGTTTCCGATTATACGGGTTTCCCCGAAATGATGGGGGGACGAGTTAAAACCCTCCATCCGAAAATTCATGGAGGTCTTCTAGCTCTGCGGGATGATCAGGAGCACAACGACGCGGCAGAAGCGCATGAAATTCCTCCAATTGATCTTCTCGTGTGCAACCTTTATCCGTTCGAAGAAACCGCTAAATCGAATAGTAATTATAACGACTGTGTGGAAAATATGGATATTGGTGGTCCGGCCATGATACGTGCGGCTGCTAAAAACCACGAATCAGTTGTGGTTTTAGTCGAGCCAACAGATTATGAAATATTTCTCAAGGAATTCAGATTAAATAATGCAGGAACCACGTTGCATTTTAGAAAGTCTCTTGCTGCTAGAGCGTTTGCCAGAACAGCTGCCTATGATTCGGAGATAGCAAGCTGGTTCTCGGACGAACTGCATATCAAAAACCCTAATAGAATCAGCTTATCCGGTCACTCCCCAAAAATATTGCGTTATGGAGAAAACCCCCACCAAACCGCTGCCTTTTACCAACTTAATAAACAGAATTTTGGTGTTGGAACAGCCGAGCAACTCCAAGGTAAAGAGCTGAGCTACAATAACTTAAATGATACGGATGCTGCTTTTGAACTAGTGGCCGAATTTGATCAACCAGCGATTGCAATCATAAAACATGCAAATCCTTGCGGTGCAGCAACGGGAACTAATATTCTTAGCGCTTATCAAAGAGCCTATTCCTGTGATCAAGTCAGCGCTTTTGGAGGTATCGTTGCGTCTAATAGAACAATTGATCTTGATGCTGCAAGTGAGATGGTAAATATATTTCTCGAGGTGGTAATAGCGCCTGATTTTACCGAAGCTGCATTAAGTGTTTTTGCGCAGAAGAAATCATTGAGAATTTTAAAAACGGGTGGCATGCCGGACCCGACCGAAGCATCAAAGATTTTCAAGCCTCTTTCTGGTGGATTGCTCGTTCAAGACAGAGATGTTGGGAGGATAGATAAAACTAAACTTCAGATTGTAACTAGACGCCAACCATCGTCTGAAGAGCTAGATGATCTGATATTCGCATTCATGGTAGCTAAACACGTTAAATCTAATGCTATTGTTTATGCTAAAGAGGGAGCCACCGTGGGCATAGGTGCTGGACAGATGAGCCGTGTTGACTCGTCTGAGGTTGCCGCGAAAAAAGCTAAGGAAGCTTCAGAGAAATTAGGGCTGGACAAGTCTTTGGCAGAGGGATCGGTTGTTGCATCTGACGCATTCTTTCCTTTCTCAGATGGTTTGTTGACAGCTGTTGCGGCGGGTGCACGAGCGGTTATTCAACCGGGTGGATCAGTTCGAGATAATGATATTATAGCAGCGGCTAATGACCATGATATAGCAATGGTTATGACTGGTATGAGGCACTTTCGACATTGAGACTAGACAATTAGAGATTTTGAAAACCGATTTAAACCCAAAGTAATGTGCATTTGCATTGAACAGAAACTATGTTTTCAATTGATCGCAGAAAATATTAGTAGTATGGCTCCGCTGCGAATAAACAATGATGATAATTTAGCATAGTTCTGATAGTGCTAATATTCAGGTAAGGCTAAGGATGAGTGGAAAATTATTCAAGACTGATGTTGTCATTATCGGCGCTGGCCCCGTTGGTTTATTTGCCGTATTTGAACTTGGTCTTTTAGATATCAAATGTCATTTGATCGACATTCTTGACGAAGTTGGAGGTCAATGTTCTGAGCTTTATCCTGAGAAACCAATTTATGACATCCCTGCAATACCAGTCTGTACAGGCCAAGAGTTAACCGACAAACTCATGACACAAATAGAACCTTTCGATCCTAAGTTTCATCTCGGTCAGATGGCAGAGTCTATTTCAAAAAAAGAGGACGGTACTTGGACTGTTCAAACAGATTTAGGAACTATCATTAAAGCTAAAGTTATAGTGATCGCGGCAGGTGGAGGTAGTTTTGTACCCAAAAAACCCCCGCTAAAGGGGCTTGAAGAATTTGAGGGTAAATCGGTTTTTTATTCAGTCCGGAAAATGGAAGATTTTAGGAATAAGAATATCCTTATTGCGGGAGGCGGTGATTCTGCCCTTGACTGGACAGTAAACTTGCACCCATTAGCAAAAAAATTAACATTGTTGCACCGGCGAGATGATTTTCGCGCGGCTCCAGATACGATTAATAAGATGAGGAAACTCGTTGCGGATGATGAGATGCACTTGGAAATTGCCCAGTTGAAAGAACTTCACGGCCAAAATGGGGTTTTAAAATCAGTCGTTGTTAAGGGAGAGGCTGGTGAATACGATATTGAATGTGATAGGCTTCTTGCTTTCTATGGACTTACTATGAAGCTTGGTCCTGTTGCTAACTTTGGGATCAATCTCGACAGGAATCTCATTCCTGTAGATACCGCAAAATTTGAAACAGATGTAGATGGGATATTTGCCATTGGAGATATCAATACATATCCAGGCAAGTTGAAGCTTATTCTGTCAGGTTTTCATGAAGCGGCACTAATGGCCCAGCAAGCCTTTCGTTACGTGCACCCCGAACGAAAACTACGCTTTCAATATACGACGTCAAGTTCAGAACTTCAGGGAAAATTGGGGGTAACATGAAAATTTTTGTGACAGATCATGACGGTGTCGAACATGAAATAAAGGGCACAGAGGGTTGGCAGATAATGGAAATAATACGGGATGAAGGGCTTTCAATCAAAGCGGAATGTGGGGGATCATGCGCGTGTGCTACTTGTCATGTGTATGTTGACGACACTTGGGTGACTAAGTTACCAGAAAAGAGTGAAGAAGAAGCGGATATGCTAGATCTAGCATTTGATGTGGAGAATAACTCGAGATTATCTTGTCAGATAGATATGACCAAGGATCTGGATGGGTTGAAAGTCACGCTAGCACCAGACTGATGTAGATCGTCTTTTAGCAAGCCAAATTGATAATATTATCGATAGTTTGTAGTTTTTTTACCAGTGACTTCTTGACAGTTGATTAGACAATCACTACATGCTGGCAATCGAAATAAGAGAGTGCCAGAGTTTTGTAACTTCGGTATTCGGTAAGGAAAACTTTTTTAAACGAAACTTTCAGGAAATGGAGAGATGGAATGGGTTTTAGACCATTGCATGACCGCGTCGTTATTCGTCGAATGGAAAGCGAAGCAAAAACAGCGGGTGGAATCATTATCCCCGATACAGCTAAAGAGAAGCCTATGGAAGGTAAAGTAGTTTCAGTTGGTCCTGGTGCCAGAGACGATAACGGAAAAGTAACGCCGTTGGATGTCAAGGCTGGCGATACTGTCCTTTTTGGTAAATGGTCCGGTACGGAAGTAAAAATTGATGGGGAAGACCTTCTGATCATGAAGGAGTCGGACATCATGGGCGTAACCAATTAAAAACAACACGTATTTGGTTATATTTGATATTTAAATAAAGGAGAGGCAGACAAATGGCTGCAAAAGAAGTTAAGTTTGGTGTTGATGCGCGTCAAAAAATGCTAGACGGCGTCGATACGCTCGCAAATGCTGTAAAAGCTACCTTGGGTCCAAAAGGCCGAAATGTTGTTCTGGATAAGTCTTTTGGAGCGCCCCGAATCACAAAAGATGGAGTGACGGTTGCTAAAGAAATTGAATTAAACGATAAATTCGAAAATATGGGAGCGCAAATGGTGCGAGAGGTCGCATCGAAAGCAAATGATAACGCAGGAGATGGGACTACAACAGCAACTGTGTTGGCGCAGTCAATTGTGAGAGAAGGCGCAAAGGCAGTAGCTGCTGGATTGAACCCGATGGATCTTAAGCGTGGTATAGATATGGCGGTTAACTCTGTGGTTGCTGCTCTCGAAAAGAAGTCCAAGAAAATTGGAACGTCAGCCGAGGTATCTCAGGTAGGCACAATATCCGCCAATGGCGAGGACGAAATTGGCAAGATGATTGCTCAAGCCATGGAACGTGTGGGTAATGAGGGCGTAATAACAGTGGAAGAAGCTAAGTCTTTAGCGACCGAATTAGATGTCGTTGAAGGTATGCAATTTGATCGTGGTTATCTATCCCCGTATTTTGTAACGAATTCCGAGAAGATGATTAGTGATTTAGAGGCACCATATATTTTGCTGCACGAGTCGAAGCTTTCTAGCCTCCAGCCAATGTTGCCAGTTCTCGAGGCTGTTGTTCAGAGTGGTAAGCCACTTCTTATCATTGCGGAGGACATTGAGGGAGAGGCTCTCGCCACCCTTGTCGTGAACAAACTGCGCGGTGGTTTGAAAGTAGCCGCAGTTAAAGCTCCTGGTTTTGGTGACCGTCGTAAAGCTATGCTGGAGGATATCGCTATTTTAACAGGTGGAACTGTTATTTCGGAAGATCTGGGTATCGAACTAGAGACAGTTACACTGGATATGATGGGAACTGCTAAGCGAGTTAACATCACTAAGGAAGAGACCACGATTGTTGATGGTGCAGGTAAAAAGAAAGATATCGAAGCACGGTGCAATCAAATAAGGGCTCAGGTAGAAGAAACAACCTCTGATTACGATAGCGAGAAGCTGCAGGAACGATTAGCCAAGTTAGCGGGCGGAGTTGCTGTTGTTCGGGTTGGTGGCTCCACTGAAGTTGAGGTCAAGGAACGTAAGGACCGTGTTGATGACGCAATGCATGCTACACGAGCTGCTGTCGAGGAAGGCATTATTCCTGGCGGTGGATCGGCTTTAATTTATGCAGGACGTGGTTTGGCAAAACTTAGCCCAGCTAATGATGATCAGGCAGTTGGTGTAAATATCGTTAGAAAAGCGATTCAAGCGCCAGCTAGGCAAATTGCCGAGAACGCCGGTGAGGATGGCTCTGTGATTGTGGGTAAAATGCTAGAGTCCAAAGACACAAACTGGGGATTCGATGCTCAAGAAGGCAAATTCCGCGACTTAGTTAAAGCAGGCATAATCGATCCAACCAAAGTAGTACGAACAGCACTTCAAAATGCAGCTTCGGTTGCAGGTTTGCTTGTCACTACTGAGGCTATGGTTGCCGATAAACCTGAACCAAAGGCTCCAATGCCAGCCGGCGCTCCCGGTATGGGTGGCGGAATGGACTACTAAGTCGGTTCATCTAATAGACAGAATAACCCCCCCAATTTGTTTGGGGGGGTTATTTTTTGTTCCAATGAGGGTCAATGGCAAGCAGTAATGCGCTATGGTCCAATTCTGCCCTGTCATTTTCAATCATTAAATCCCATAATTTCATGTTGGTTGACAGACCTGGCAACTGCAGATTTACAGACTCTGCTAATGCCATTGCTTCAGCGATATCTTTTCTTTGGATGGAGCACTTGGCTCTGGGAGCATAATCCCCCGTTAGCATCCGTTCCCCATGAAGTTCCAGAATTCGACTATGGGCAAAGCCCCCAAAAAGAGCCTCTCTGATTTTTGCTGGCTCTACGCCGTTATGGCGGGCTAATGCAAAGGCTTCGGCTACAGCGCCAATAGTGAGTCCAACAATCATCTGATTAGCTGATTTTG
>CAJWGQ010000173.1 GCA_913041025.1 uncultured Gammaproteobacteria bacterium
CTAATCAGTTGGGTAGTAGTTTTGATGATTTATTGGTGGATTCTTTTAGCGACCCTGTTATCGATTCATTTATAGCAAAGCTGAGGTACCGCTTTAGTAATTGAGCGTGAGTTAGCTCACGCTATGGCTGGATTCGAGAGTAATTGTTGGTAGTGTACTGGAGGATGAATCTCGAGGAATTGCCTTACCTCTTCAATAGGTTTTGTGAGTAATTCTTCCCAGTTTTGCTCGGGTAACCATTTCGCTCGCTTACTTGATTTGTAGGCTTTGTAAACTGCAGAAAAAACCTTGAGGCCGTAGTAAGGCCGCATTTTAAAAACACCAGCTAACACAATAAAAGCGATACCTCTGTTCTGATTTTGAGCATAAGTGAATGCTAGCAGGCAGAGTTCGCCGAGTTCGTCTCGTCCATATTGAGTAAGAGTGTGCCAAAGATCGTGTGTGTCCCGTTGCCTGGTGGCAAATCGAGCCAGGTCCTCTCCCATTTCGGAATAAGTGATGTCCTTGTCACTAGCATCGACTAATCCGCCCGCGCTTATTTTTTCGCTTTCAATGAATTTAAGGTAGTGTCTCCCTAAGCTGTTCGTAGGTAGACTTGCTAAATACTCTTTGTTTTTAAGGGTTTCCAGTAGATCAATACGGTTACTCAGAACGTGCTGACCATGAGTCGTTGAAGCAAAACGCTTTAACCCCTTCTGTAACGAAGAACCAGATAGCGCTCGTATGATGGTAAATACTTCTTCGGTGGCTTCAGGATTAGCTAGCAAACGTCTTAAGGCTTGCCATGCTGTTTTAAATTGAACTGTGGATTTTTTACTGCTCATCGGGAAGCTCAATAATTTTGGATTAGTACAAATGATATGAATTATATCCTTCAAGTCAATGTTTCCAAACCTAGAGCGGGTTGCGAATCTATTTCATATCTTAATTTTTAACGGCTATGATTGAGGAGCAAATTATAAAAAGGGACAGAAAATGAAGCTGTATATGGTTCCTGCTGCACCAAACCCTACAAAAGTAATGCTTTATATTGCTGAGCGTGCAGCTTTGGGTGTCGATTTGGGGATAGAACAGATTGTTGTTAATACGTTAAAAGGCCGGCAAAAAGAGCCCGAGCATATTGCCAGAAATCCTTTTGGCGCGCTTCCTGTTTTAGAAAAGGATGATGGAAGTTACTTAATTGAATCGCTAACAATTATAGATTACCTCGAAGAGGCCTTTCCAGATGGGTCTTTGGTTGGAGGTGATGCTGACGCGCGAGCAGATGCGAAACAACTGGAAAGAATTGTTGAACTGAAGGTGTTTAATCCCATGACCCAGTATGTCCACGCGACTAATTCACCTCTGGGTTTGCCTCCAAATGAGAAACAAGCGAGGGAAATTGAAAATACCATTCCCTCTGCTTTCGGGTATCTTGAAGACCTTCTTTCTGATGGAAGAGAATGCTTGCTTGGCGATCAAGTGAGTTTGGCCGATTGTACTCTGCAAGCGGCGTGTCAGTTTGCTCGATTTGGCAAAGCGGATTTGATCAGCACTCATACTAATCTCAAGCAATGGGATGCTCGTTATCGAGAAAGGCCTGCGGCAAAGGAAGTCTTGAAGTTCTAGTCGCTATAAAAAAAGGCGATGAAAACATCGCCTTTTTTAATTTCTTCGACAACACGAGTCGTCGATGTTTTCTGGTTTATAGCATTTCGCTGGCGACCAGTTCGAGAGCCTCAGGTTGTTGAGAACCTAGTAACATGGCAGCGACTTGACCGTTATTGCCCGCGGTCTTCCATCTTGCTAGACGCTCCTGAATCCGCTCTTTGGGTCCTACCAGGTGGCATGCATCAATGAGCTCAGCTGGTACCGCGGCGGCGGCTTCGTCTTTGCGGCCCGCGAGGAAGAGGTCTTGGATTTTGACCGCATCTTCTTCATACCCTAATGCTTTGGCGTAGTTGTTGTAGAAATTTTTATCCCTCGCGCCCATGCCACCAATATAGAGAGCCATG
Organism: uncultured Gammaproteobacteria bacterium; assembly: GCA_913041025.1. The sequence goes on from CAJWGQ010000173.1 coordinate 1,995, forward strand.
TTAGCTCGTATTGGCATCATGCATTGCTCAACGTCTGGTCCCATTACAACCGTAACAAAGGGGGAAACCTCAAATTGGGTCATATTTTTGTCCCCCGCTTTCGAGAACCCTGACTGAATAGGGTTGTCAAAAACAGCCGTGTTTTCTGGGTCAATCCAGATCGGAAAGAAGCCGTCGCAAACCTCTGCAGCAGCCTCTACGCCTTTTGGAGTGATATTCGCCGCAAATATAGGAATATCATGTTCAGGGTGCATGATGCTCTTTAAGGGCTTTCCCAACCCAGTTGCGTCACTGCCACTGTAGGGTAGCTGGTAGATTTCTCCATCAAATGACGCAGGTTCTTCGCGAGCGAAGATTTGCTTCATGATCTTCACATATTCTTTAAGGCGGGTAATTGGTTTGCCATATGCGACGCCGTGCCATCCCTCTATAACCTGTGGCCCGGAAGCACCCAACCCAACAATAAAACGACCATTAGATAATGAGGCTAGGCTCATGGCTGTCATGGCTGCCATGGCTGGAGATCTCGCTGGCATTTGCATTATTGCGGTGCCAACCTTGATTTTGTCTGTTTGAGCAAGGATCCAAGCTGCGGGCGTTACCGCATCGCCGCCCCAGGCTTCGGCGGTCCACACAGAGTCAAAACCAAGCGATTCTGCGTGCTTTACAATGTCCATATTTACTTGCGCTTTCGGGCCGAATGCCGCGCCTAATAAGCCTAGTTTCATAGTACTTCCCCTTATATTCTGTTTGTTATTTAGCGGCCGTTGCGCTCGATACATCCTTCGAGTTAAGAGCCGCGTTGAATTCTTCCGTGTCCTTTAGATCGCTTTCGGCGTGTCTCGCTCCGACAAAGTAATGAACTGTAGCCCATAGATTACCAAAAACAGCGATACAAAGCGCGTACTGAAGCGAAACTGCATTGCTGTTGACTAGAGGCTCGATCAGGTCGCTAAATACTCCAATCAAAAACGGCCCCAGTCCCATGCCGATGATGTTCAAGGTAAACAGCAAAATCGCCGAGGCAACGGCTCGCATTCTAATCGTGACAAGGGCTTGAGTCATTGCAAAGGAAGGTCCCAGATAGATGGCTCCCAAGCTCGCAAGAATTATTAGACTGACTATGACCCCGGTAATACTCGCGTAAAGGTAGGTATAGATCTGTATGGGAACCATCAAAAGTGTTGAGATCCCTGGTAGCCAGAAGTACCAGCGACGATCACCTGTTTTATCTGAAAATTTATCGGCAAGATACCCGCCCAGAAAGGTCCCAATAGCGCCAGTTCCGGCGACGATCGCAAGCCATTGACCAATATCGGTGTTTGACATCTCATGCACCCGACTCATGAAAGGAGGGTTCCAGGTACCAGCTCCATAACTTACAAAGGAATGGAGGCCCGCCGCCAAGGCGATGTGTTTGAAAGCTCTTTTTTTCCATAAGAAAGTGAAGGTCTCTTTAATGCTTGGGGCTGGCGTATCGTCTTTTGAATGATCAATACCGACATCCGACATTCCCCGAGGAGGTTCTCTAAGTGTTGCCCAGATGAAGAGAGCGATAACTATTCCGGGAAACCCAACCAAATAAAATGTTTGTCTCCAGCCAAGCTCATCAGCGCCCCAACCGCCGACAAAGTTACCAACCATTGATCCAATTGGTATTCCAAGCGCATATATGGACAGCGCTGTAGCCCTGCCTTCAAGCGGAAAGTAATCGGAGATCAGCGAATGACTGGGTGGGCTAGCACCTGCTTCTCCGACACCTACTCCAATTCTTGCCAACAAAAGGGTTACGAAGTTCCAAGCGGCGCCGCATGCTGCGGTCATCGCGCTCCATATGATCATCGAGATTGCCAGTATCCTAACTCGACTTGTGCGATCCGCTAAAGCCGCGATAGGAATCCCCAATGTTGCATAAAACAAAGCGAAGGCTAGTCCTCCAAGCATCCCGAGTTCGGTATCAGAAAGTATGAGCTCAGCTTTAATGGGCTCAAGTAAAATGGCTAATATAGATCGATCAACAAAATTGACTATATAGCCGAGCAAAAGCAGACCTAGTGCGTAATATCTATACGCTTTACTGAATTGGACTTTCGAACTCAAATCACTACCCTCTAATCACCGTCGTTTCAGTTCGATATTGTGGGATCAATTAAGCTTAAATGGTACTTATTAATCACGATTAAGTAACCACGATTTCACTGTTTTACTGACCAGAATTGCCGCGTTTTGTTGCACGAAGTAGTCTGCGTTAGGCGCAGTTACTATGGTTATCGCGTGTTAGAGGTTTAGTAGTTCTTGTATATCAGTAGGCACTTTGCATTGAAATTCGGTTGTCTCTAACAGGGCTTCCTTGGGGTAAGGACACAGTGGACGAGAGAGCTGCTTTCCTTCCTTGGTTTCTTTCCAGGCGGGAATCTGTTCAGGCGGGATGTTTTGCTCAACCCAATCGATCAAGGGTGACATCATATCAAAGGAGTCTGGTCCAGGGCCTCCTCGGCAGTGAAACATACCGGGGACCATAAATACTCGGAAGTAGCTATCTACTGATGAATCAATACTTTTTACTTCGTTGTAATAATTAATCAGCGTCATAGGGTTTATGTCGGGATCAGCCCATCCAAAATAGCTGACCATCTTTCCGCCTGCTTTTTTAAAGGTGGAAATGTCAGGGTCGATCGCATCGACGATATTTCGAAATTCGGCTAAGTTGTCCGGAGCTTCTTGAAAAGTGAAGTCGTTCCAATCAAAGGATGGATCATCTTTTACTTTAACCATGTACCTGAAAAAATCCGAGCCCAAGGCATCGAGTAGAGTTCTGCCGTTAGGATTAATCAGCCAAGGGTACCAACCAACTCGTCCAGAACCATCGCTAGAGCTTAACACTTCACTGCCTACCGGCATTCCCGGGTAGATGACTTTGTTTTCTAGTTTTACTTGCGAATAATATTTTTCCAGAGCTTCTATCTCCTGTGAATCGAAGCAGCTACTGGACGTGTCGCCTTTATCTAAGCAAGCCGGTAAATCTCGGCTAGGAGCAAAATCGCAACGACGGGGATCCGATATTAATCCATCTGTGATACCGTCAAGCGAATCGCATTGCTGATAGATTGTCTTTCCCAGAGTCTCTACCTTTTCTTCTGTCAGTGTTGACTGACCTATCGCTTGGGTTCGCCACGCCTGAGAAAACTTGAGTCCCGAATAATCTGCAGCAGGCGCTCCAGCAATGATGCCATCAAAATCGTTTGGGAACCGCTGAGCTGAGATCATCGCCTGTCTGCCGCCAGTAGAGCATCCATTCCAATAGCTGTAATTAGCCTCGTGGTTGTAAAAATGCTTGGCGACGAGCTTTGCTGTTTGGATGGTCAAGTGGACTGCGCGAAATCCATAGTCGACTAAGCGGTGGTGGTTTTTGTAAGCAAAAGTACCGCCCTCCAGAATTCGCTTGTCGTGACCTGTGTCTGTGTAGGCGGTAGCGAACGATCTCCGAAGAGCTTGATCTCTGGCCCATTGTTTACCCGGATTATTTGCTGGCGTACCAGCCAATCCTCCATTCCCGTACATGTAGATTCTGCCGTTCCATTGCAAGGGTAGGTTGACCTCGAAACGTATCTCTGTGGGTATCAACCCATCTAGCCGGCAGTGGGATGGAAAATCTTCGGTGGCCTTAATCAGTTTCGCGCTTACTATTGTAAACCGGTAGTCGCTCTGTTGGACTAACGATTTGCATTCCTCTGAGGCCTCATAGGGCGTTTCCAGATAACGTGTCTGGCTCTTGCTAGCACCTGAAAATGCTGATCCATACGCTATTAATTGGGAGAAGCAGCTAACTATAGCCATACTTACTAAGACTAGATTTTTCACAGGCTAATCAATATTGGCAGGATTTGTGAAATCACCTAGGAGATCTTTAACTTATGAATGTTTTCTAACTCTTCGTTTTAAGCGGTCCAGTTTTTCTTTCCAATACTGAAACTCGACTGGATCGCCTCCTCGGTCGGGGTGCAGT
>CAJWGQ010000174.1 GCA_913041025.1 uncultured Gammaproteobacteria bacterium
GATCGAAAATCAACAGTGCATCAGACGACGCAGCCGGCTTTGCCATTGCTGAGCGCATGACCGCACAAATCCGTGGCCTTAATATGGCAGCCAAGAACGCAGGTGATGGCCTGTCGATGTTGTCTGCTATCGAAAACGCGACGAACGATGTCACTGACATGCTCCAGCGAATGAGAGAACTCGCTGTTCAAGCCGTCAACGACACGAATACCCAACAAGATCGAGAATACCTCCAAGGTGAGGTCAGCGCATTAATTTCTGAAATTGATCGCGTCGCCGGTCAGACACAATACAATGGTGAAGCAATACTTGATGGTTCTCGTCATGGAGAATTACAGGTTGGTACGGAAGCAGGACAAACTGTTCACTTCCACATTCGATCAGTTTGGAGTTCAAATCTGGGAGCTCCTATTGAACAGGTTAATCGTGGTACGAGTAATGATGCAGTGGGCGACAGCTCCACTGGTATCGTAACCATCACTAGCAGTGATTACTCAGACATCGTCGTTCAAGACCATGTAAATATAGAGGGCGACAATTGGGGAGCAGGGTCTTTCGCTGTTACTGCAACTTCAGTCACTGGATTCGAGATCGACGCTGGGTGGATCAATGATGAGGGAGGTCTGGATTATTTTGTTCAAGGTTTCCAAGGCGGCGTTACTATAACGGAAGGATATCGCGATGGACAAACCATTGACCAAGTTGACCTCGTAAATAATGCGACAGAAGCACTAGCTACAATAAGCGCTGCAATAGAGCAGGTCGCTGGCGACCGCGCAGAATACGGAGCACTCCAGAATCGACTGGAGTACACAGTTTCTAACCTGATGAACGTAAGTGAGTTTACTACCGCGGCGCGTTCTCGCATTGCTGATGCCGACTTTGCGGCTGAAAGCGCCAGACTAGCCAAAGCACAGGTATTACAACAATCTGGCACTGCGATGCTGGCCCAGGCGAATGCCTCGTCCCAGCTAGCGCTGTCCCTGATTCGTTAAACAGGAATTTGAATCGAATAGATAAGTAAAAAAACTGCTGACCTTTCAATTTGTTTTGGAGGGGTCCTAGGCCAAAGAGAAGGATCAGCTCATGAATTGACATAAGGAGTCAAGTTGTGGGCCTGGTCATCAATACCAATGTCGCTTCACTCCACGCGCAGAGAGCGTTAGCTTCTTCTACCGCAGAGATGAACTCTGCTATGGAGAGGCTGTCGAGTGGCAAAAGAATAAACAGTGCTTCCGATGATCCTGCGGGTTTCGCGATCGCTGAACGCATGACGGCTCAAATTCGTGGTCTGAATATGGCTGCAAGAAATGCCTCTGATGGTCTATCGATGTTGGTTTCGATTGAAAACGCGACTAACGACGTCACTGATATGCTCCAGCGTATTAGAGAGCTCGCGGTACAAGCGGCAAGCGATACTAATACGGCGCAAGATCGAGAGTATTTGCAGGGTGAGGTCGTTTCGCTAATAGCGGAGATTGATCGGGTCGCCGATCAATCTCAGTACAATGGCCAATCTATTCTGGATGGTTCTATGAGTGGTAGCATCCAAGTTGGAACAGAAACAGGTCAGACGATTGGCTATTCCATCGCTTCGATCAGTTCGGACAACCTAGGTAAAATTGAATCGCAGGAGCCTGTCACGAGGATGGTACTAACTGATACCAACGATACTGTCACCTTTTTCCTCGGATATGATGCGGTGAACGATCAAAGAGGGATTGAAGATAGTGAGTGGAACAAAGAAGGGTTCAAGGATCTTGCTGTCGGTGATCTAGTGACCTTTTCCAGTAACACAGATAAGACTTACGAATATTTAGTACACGCGACCACTAGGAATGGTGATCTGGGTTTTGTGCGAGGTAATCCCGAGGTCAGTGTCGGCGATAAGATTTACAAAGTCGATTTCGTAGAGGAGATGGCAACGGTCGAAGGACCCAGTCTCGCGGAGATCGATTTAACTGATAATCCCTCCGGAGCGCTTGATATTGTTTCATCGGCCATCGAGCAAGTCGCAGGCAACAGAGCCGAGTATGGCGCTTTGCAAAACCGACTCGAATATACGATCAATAATTTGATGAACGTCGCAGAGTTCACCTCTGCCGCTCGATCTAGGATTGTTGATGCGGACTTTGCAGCTGAGAGCGCTAGGTTAGCGAAAGCGCAGATATTGCAGCAATCCGCGATAGCGATGCTGGCGCAGGCCAATGCCTCTTCTCAGCTAGCGTTGTCGTTGATTCGTTAACAGTAAAATTACTTCGCAAGAGAGAACAAAAATAAAATATTCCTGAGTTTTTCCTATTTATCTACAAAACCACTTGCATAAAGCTAACTTCAAGAACCATTTATACTAATCAAATCAACAATTAGACATATAGCGATTGCATGAGACTCCCTTCTAAGCCGAGGGTTAGAGGTTCGAGTCCTCTCAGGCGCGCCATTAAAATATTAAAAAATCAATAACCTGTGTTTCTGACACTCAATTTGCTCTGGTAGTCACCTGCAATTATTAGGTTTTGAGACTGCGATGGTTTGTGAAGCTTTCCTGTTCTGTCTGGATTTGGATGGGTTTTTGATTAATTAAGAATACGGAAGTATTTCTTTCTTCAAATTTTTCCGTTATAAATTTTGTTGCGCAGATTCTTTCTAGTTCGACCGTGGAGCTAGGTCCAAAAGGATTATCTGCCCACATCACAATACAAAAAAAGGAAAAAAAGATGAGGAAAAAATTAGTAGTCGTGGTCTCGTTCGTTTTGGCTGGGATGGTTTCGGTTGTTTCGGCAGACGATCATATGTTCACAGGAGGTTTGGATTCTCAGGCACCATTCAACCTGCAGGCAAACTTGTGTACTTTAAATCCTGGTAAAACCATGGCGCAATATGATCGGATGGTTAACGATTATTTCGCGTGGTCCGTCAAAAACAATGTTGACTTAACATTCGTTCGACAAGTACCACTTTATTCTCACGCAGATGCTAACAATCCGATGAAGTATGATTTTATGGATTACTTGGCTAGTGACTATCAGACTGCCGGACAATCTTGGAATAAATGGCTGGGGACTACCGAAGGTAAAAAGCTCAATGAAAGGTGGAGTGAAATTGCCACATGCTACGTCAAAATGTCTACGTTATATTTCCAATGGGGTGACGTAAACGCGTTAAATGAAGATGATGAGAGAGTCGTAACTTGGAATTGGTGCACTCGCAAAGAAGGCGTGTCCGCTGATCAACTAATGGCTAAGCATCAATCTTATGCGGCAAGTTTGGAAGATGACGAACCTGCTATCGGTTGGGCTATTCTTGTGCCTCGTCTTGGAGCGGCGAATGCGCCTGGTCAATTTGCGCATTTAATGGTCTACCGCGATTTCGAAGGGCTGATGAAAGCGCAACAAAACTTAAGTGAAGGCGGATGGAGAGACCGTCAGGATTATTACGCGTCATATGCGGACTGCGATGGTGAATCGGTTCGAACTGAAACAATAATGAGACGACCTTCAAATTAGGTGTTAGAAGTTGGTAGATAGGTTGGGACTCGAAATACCTAGCCTATCTTTCCCTGATAAGATGCAGACTCTTCGCTTTTTATAAGGACTGCCATGACCATAATTCACTCCTCGGCTTCCTCGGCCGCGGCGCTTGAACACTTCAACGTAAAGAATTCACCGGCTATTCAGGTTGGCGACCTATATTTCTTTAGTGGAATGACAGCAATCGATCTGAAAACTTTTGAAGTGAGCGAGGCCGATTTAGCTACTCAAGCGAGAATGACATTGGAAAATTTTAGATCGATGCTAGGTGACCTAGGGCTTTCTCTGGATCATGTTATCAAGGTTAACGCCCAGCTATCTGATGTTGCAGAGTTCTCCGCGTGGAATGAGGTGTTTTTGGATGTTTTTGATGCTCCGTATCCATGTCGCACGACCGTCGGAGCTCCACTCGTTGTGGGCAAAGTTGAAGTTGAAATCATCGCGGCGGCGATACCTAGAAGATAGTTTTTCATTCAAGAGTTTTCGACTTGTAATTCACCTGATCTAGTTCGTCAGGAACGTACTCCACCGGATGCCAATAGTACCTCGCCTGTAACCCAGTTTGATTCTGGAATACATAGTAAATAGATGGCATTGGCCGCGTCTTCAGGTGTGCCGATTCTACCGAGCGGAGAGGCCATGTTGGCTTGCTCTATTTGCTGATGACTCAGTCCAACCTTTCTTTCCTGGCCCTTTACAATAGCTATATTTGGTTCCTTGTCGTATGGACTGGTTAGGCGCGTGTCAATTGCTCCGAAAGCAACCGCATTTACTGTTACATTGAACCTGCCCCATTCCTTTGCAAGTGTTCTGGTAAGGCCAACCACCGCTGCTTTCCCGGCTGAATAGGCAAGCTGAGTCGCGCCGCCATGAAGGCCCATTGTTGAAGAAATATTGACCACTTTACGAATCGCAGAGTCTTCATTTGCGACTTGCCGCAACCAACGCCCATAAGCGCGTAAAACTCTAAATTGAGCGCTAATATGAATGTCGATCATTGCGTCCCATTGCTCGTCAGTCATGTTGTGAATGGCGCTATGCCAGATATAACCTGCGTTGTTTACGACAATATCCAGACCGCCGAATTCTTGGATAGCTTTCTCTATAAGTTCATCCCCCATTTTAAGATCTGTCAGATCCCCTGGGTGAGCTATTGCTCCTGGGAGGTCTCTGGCAACACTCTGCGCCACCTCTTCATCTAAGTCGTTCACTAAAACTCTAGCACCCGACTCTGTTAATTTCTTAGCGGTTGCCGCGCCGATGCCCCTGCCGGCTCCAGTCACTAACGCAAATTTTCCCTTTAGTCCTTCCATAGTTTTTCGTCGTTGAGTAGTTTGAATATGGTACCACTGATTTTGAGAATGCATTCAGTTAGGAGCGTTCTACTTCAGCATCGCTGGTTTTGGTGAGCTCGAGTTCTGGTTTGATACAGTTGGTCAGGCTAATGCATCTCCTTAATTGGCATGCCCTTTGATTTATTAGTTTGTTGCAGAAAAAGTACCTCGGAATCGTGTGTTATTATTTCTGTAAATTGAGCCAGTGAGAAATCCCATGACTGACATTCCTAAGATCCACTCGGTTTCCAGGGAAGATAAAAAGCGAGCATTGAGTGCCATGTTTATGGCCTTTACCAGCGATCCACTTGCTCGCTGGTTTGCTCCCGAGGCAGACCACTATTTCTCAGGTGGCATTGAACTGATGGAGGCATTTGGAGGGAAGGCTTTTGAAAATAACACGGCCTTCGCATCTTCCGGTTATGAAGGGGTGTCTTTTTGGTTTCCACCGGGTGTCGAAGCAGACGAAGATCAATTAAACAAGGCGATCAAAAATCTTGTTCCTGGGGATCGGTTGGATGATGTCCTTGCAGTTTTTGAAGCAATGGAAAAAAGTCACCCAGAGGAAGAGTGCTGGTACCTGCCTTTAATTGGCGTTGATCCCGCATACCAAGGGAAGGGGCTAGGCTCTATTCTGATGAAGCATGTTTTAGCGATTATAGATGAGAGTAGTCTACCTGCTTATTTAGAGTCCTCGAATCCGCAGAACATTTCTCTATATGAACGTCATGGTTTTGAGGTGATTGAACGAATTCAGATTGGGGCTTCTCCCCCTGTTCATCCCATGTTGCGCTCTGCCCGCTGAAGTTAATTTGGGCGTTTAGATTCGTTTTAAAGGAAAGTCGATTTTTTAGAGTACTTTTTGGATTGGCGAGTCGAGGTGAAGTCGCATTTTCGATGGTTTTTTTTGCCAGGGCTAATGCAAATTCTTCTTGGATTCCAAGGAGATCGCTATGGCGCGCAAGTGATCTGCTATTGCATTCTCAGAGAGACTGGAGCGAGATACCTTGACGATCTCTAACGCCAGCGCCTCGGCAATCAGGTTAGATTCAACCCACTGGTCCTGTG
>CAJWGQ010000175.1 GCA_913041025.1 uncultured Gammaproteobacteria bacterium
GAAACTTTGTGGCGAATAGCTACAAAAACGAGACCGTCTGAAAGAGTGTCTGTAAATCAGCATATGCTTGCGATTTACGAACTCAATCCTGAAGCGTTCATCGAAGGCAATATGAATTTGGTCAAGACTGACTTTAGGCTGCGTATACCAAGCGAGCTTGAGGCGTTACAAATTGAATCAAGCGAAGCGATGAATAGGATAAACGATCAGAGTGCGCAGTATCGGGAAATGCTAAATCGGAGCGGGCAGTCTGTAGAGTTGCCCGCTAAAGCGCCTATACGTGGCGGAGATGTAAGGATATTTTCCGAGGGATCTGCTCAAGTTGAAGGCAATAAACCCGAGAATAGTTGGGTAGTCAGAGGGCCTGAATTGTTGAGAGAGAAAGAATTGCTCGATCAACGTATAAAAGAATTGACACAAAAATTCAGTGAAGAAAGACTTTATGCGAATGAGCAGCTAAGTGAAAAAGATGCTCAAATTGAATCTTTAGAAACTGAAGTCAATGAGTTGCTAGCAAAATTAGGTCGAGCTCAAGCTGAACTTAAGCGAAGTGTAGGGGTTTTGCGTTCATTTACGGAGTGGGTGAAAGCCTTTGTGCAAGGAGCTGCCTCATTAACAACCTACATCGTGATAGGACTGGTTTTGGCTGGTCTGATAGTTCTAGGGATTCGAAAAAGTTCTGTACGAAAAGACGAATCAATCGAAGACCTGTCGATTGATGAGGCTGACTTAGAGCCAAAGGTGAATTTAGAGCCAACTCAAACGCCCTCGGAACCGACCGTTTCTGTTTCTAAGCCTGAAGATTATGAGAAAGAGCTTGAGGAAGAGTCATATACAATTTCCACTAAAATTAATCTGGCTAAAGCCAACATAGAGATTAATAAAATAGAAGCGGCTAAAGATATACTCAAAGAAGTGATCGATGAAGGAGATGAGAGCGAAAGAGAGCAAGCAACAGACATTCTCGACTCCATAGATTCGAAAGACGCTGACAAAACTTAAGGTTGAGTGTGGGTACCTACGCTTTAGGTGTTGAATATAACGGCAAAGATTTTAGTGGTTGGCAAAAACAGTTAGATCGGCTAACGATTCAGGGGTCTTTGGAGAAGGCTTTGAGTCAAGTGGCAGATTCTGAGATCCAGCTTTCGGCTGCTGGCCGAACAGACGCTGGGGTACACTCGATGGGTCAAGTCGCCAGTTTTCGGAGTGAAGTTGCCAGGAGTTCAGAGCAATGGCGTCGAGGCGTGAACTCTCTCACTCCCGATTCAATTAATGTGGCCTGGGTTAATGAAGTCGAAGATGATTTTCATGCAAGATTTTCTGCAACGGCTCGAAGATATCTCTATTTATTCATGGATCGAGTCGAGGATACACATGCTAGTCAATTAGCCTGGAGCGTCACATCTCTGAATGCAGATTTAATGCATGCGTTCGCCCAAGGCTTGGTGGGTGAACATGATTTCACAACTTTTAGAGGTTCTGGCTGTCAAGCTGAGACGCCATACAGGCGAATCAACCACTGCGTGGTCAAAAGAATTGGAGATCTTGTCATTGTAGATATCGAGGCAAATGCTTTTTTATTGCATATGGTTCGAAACATCGTTTCATGCCTTAGCCAGATTAATGAAGATGCCCCTTCCGATTATTTGCTGGAGCTGCTTACCTTAAGAGATAGGACAAAAATTGGGATGACTGCTCCTTCATCAGGTCTCTATCTCTTCGACGTTCGATATCCCGGCTATGACTTCCCTTTACCTCGTTTACCATCACTTTTATTGGGGGTTTCCCGAGAATTTTTGGTTAGAAACGTGATTTAAGGTTTCTCCTGTTGATAGTTGTCGATAAGATACCGCAACTGGTCAAGTCGTGGTTTGGATATGTCTATTAGAGCGACTCATTCAGGTTGTTGGTGTAAAATATGCGGAGTAACGTCTGTAGAAGAAGCTGTGTCGATAGCCGATTTAGGGGCGGACTCAATAGGTTTGAATTTTTACAGCCAAAGCCCGCGTTACTTGTCGAAAAGGGAGGCTGCCCAGATCGCAGCTTCGACCAAAAACTGCTCAATAATTGCGCTCTTCGTCAATCCAAGTGTCGAGGAGGTTGAAAGTATCATAAGTGAAATTGACATTGATGGACTACAGTTTCACGGAGATGAGGGTTCTGAGTTTTGCGAATCCTTTGGTGTAGATTATATCAAGGCGATAAGTATGAAAGGAAATTATAGCCCGGAGCAACTTGAAGAATATCACCCTAATGCCTGGGCACTTTTGCTCGACAGCTATGTTACAGGGCTTTCTGGAGGTACTGGAAAAACCTTTGATTGGAATAACTGGCCTGTTGCAAGGGACCGTAAGTTGATATTGGCGGGGGGGCTTACTCCCGAAAACGTTGCATTGGGGATCCAAGCAACGAAGCCTTTTGGAGTCGATGTGAGCAGTGGGGTGGAAGGTGAAGTTAAGGGAGTTAAGGACACTAGTTTAGTTAAAGAATTCATTAAGGAGGTTAGACTTGCTTAAGGAAAAAGAACTTTATAACCAGCCAACTGAGACCGGTCATTTTGGGCAATATGGAGGACGGTTTGTCGCGGAAACCCTAACGCATGCCCTTGATGAGCTTACAGTCTTATATGAAGGATTGAAGTTTGATCCCGAGTTTAAAAGAGAGTTAGCTCAAGATTTGAGGCATTACGTTGGTAGACCAACCCCCCTTTATTTTGCACAAAGGTTAACTGAAGAGTTGGGAGGAGCTAGAGTCTTTCTAAAGAGAGAAGATCTTAATCACACAGGCGCGCACAAAATCTGTAATACGATAGGTCATGCACTGTTAGCGAAAAGAATGGGCAAACCGAGAGTCATTGCAGAGACTGGAGCAGGTCAACATGGGGTAGCTACTGCAACTGTAGCCGCTCGTTTAGGGTTGGAATGTGATGTCTTCATGGGTGCAGAAGATGTCAAAAGACAGAGCCCTAATGTGTATCGAATGAAGCTACTCGGTGCCAACGTTATTCCGGTAAATTCGGGCTCTAAGACTCTTAAAGATGCTCTCAATGAGGCGATGCGTGATTGGGTTACTAATGTTGATAGGACGCATTACATTATTGGAACTGTTGCAGGTCCTCATCCTTATCCTATGATCGTGCGCGATTTCGCCTCGATAATAGGTCAGGAAACACGAGCGCAGATTCTAGAGCAAGCGGGTAAGTTACCTGAAGTAATTGTTGCATGCGTTGGCGGAGGTTCTAACGCGATGGGTTTGTTTTATCCCTTTATAGACGATGCTGAGGTACAGATGGTTGGCGTGGAGGCGGGCGGTTATGGGCTCGATAGTGGAAAGCATGCAGCACCTCTCAACGACGGGAAAGTGGGTGTTCTGCATGGCAATAAGACCTATTTGATGGCGGATGCTGACGGACAGATTATGGAAACACATTCTATTTCAGCTGGCCTGGACTATCCTGGAGTGGGACCAGAGCATTCGTTTTTGAAAGATATAGGTCGTGCAAATTATGATTCGGTTACCGACGACGAGGCTATGAGCGCCTTCAGGATGCTAAATAATTTAGAAGGCATATTACCTGCACTTGAATCGAGTCATGCGTTGGCCTGGGTGATCAAAAACGCGCCGGTAATGTCTGAAGAGGAGATTATTGTTATGAATCTATCGGGCAGAGGAGATAAAGATATTCTTACTGTCGCGGAAATGGATGGAATCCTCGTCTAGTGTCTCGAATCCAATCAAAATTAGAGGAGTGTAAGGCTAGATCCAGAAAAGCTCTGATTAGTTTTATCACTGCAGGGGATCCTACCACTGAGCACACGATACCTGCTCTGCATGCTTTGGTTCGTGGAGGAGTTGATGTTATTGAGCTGGGGATTCCGTTCTCTGACCCTGAAGCTGAGGGCCCAAGTATTCAAAAATCCAGTCAGAGGGCCTTGGAAAACGGAGTTGGCTTAGAGTCTGTTTTGCAAATGGTGCAAGAATTTCGAGAAAAGGACTCGGAAACACCGATTGTCTTAATGGGATATTTAAATTCAATATTATCGATGGCTGATTTTGCAGAAAAAGCTTCCAACAGCGGAGTGGATGGATTAATCGTTGTGAATTTGCCTCCCGAAGAAGCGGAAGATTTGCAATCTAGCCTGAGACGGAATGATATAGACCTTATTTATTTGCTTGCACCAACAACCACAGAGAAGCGCTCAGTTTTAATTGCAGAGAAAGCCTCTGGCTTTCTTTACTACGTCTCGTTGAAAGGGATCACAGGGGCGGGTCACATAGAGGTGGACGAAGTTGCATCAAGAATTGAAAGTCTAAGAGGAATGACAGATCTTCCTCTTTGTGTTGGGTTTGGTATTAAAAATGCGAAAACTGCGACGGAGATTGGTAAATTTTCTGATGGAGTCGTCGTTGGAAGCGCGCTAGTAGATCTTATGTCAGAATCTGTGGATGTTGACTTAACTGCGAAAGAACTCGAGTCGGCTGTAAGTTTGATTAGACAGGGGCTAGACTCGATTTGAATGGGGTCTCCGATATAAAGAATCGTTCACTTGACCGGTGGTTGGAATATATACAAGACCAGCACGATAAAGAGATTGATATGGGTCTTAGCCGTATGTTTGAAATGGTTGATCGGCTTGACCTTAATCCTATTACTCCAAAGGTCGTCACCGTTGCAGGCACTAATGGAAAGGGTTCTACGTGCGTTACGATTGAGCAGTTGTTGTTGTCTCACGGATTGAAAGTTGGAACTACGTTGTCGCCTCACGTATTTCGGTTTAATGAGCGCATAAGGTTGCAGGGCAGCGAATTGTCGGACCAAGAGATCTGCGGGCATTTTGAGACTATAGAACGTGTCAGGGACGGTTTACCCTTGACGTATTTTGAGTTTTCGTCACTAGCCGCGTTGGTCGCTTTTAGCCAATGTGATTTGGATGTTGTGATCCTTGAAATTGGCCTAGGGGGCAGGCTCGATGCTTTTAACGTCATCGATGCCGATATAGCGGTTATTACGAGTATAGGGTTTGACCATCAAGAATTCCTTGGTGACTCCTTAGACGAGATTGGCAAGGAAAAAGCAGGAATATTTCGACCTGGACAGAAAGTGGTGTTGGGGGCAAATATGCCGAAAACAGTACACGAGGCAAGCAAGGCCTTAGGATGTGCGGAAAGCGCAATGGGTAAAAACTTCAGATACCAAGAAAGTAAAGGATCGTCATGGTCTTACTTCTCTCAGGATTTAAATATGGAAGCAATACCTCGCGGGTCCTTGTCAGCGCACAACCTTAGTCTAGCGTTACAGGTTACTAAAGAGCTGGTAGATCTGGATCCTTCTTCAGTGATTCAAACGCTTCCTGTTATTACTTTGCAGGGTAGAATGACCGAGTTATTGTTAGATGGTCACAATTATGTGTTTGATGTCTGCCACAATTCTCAGGGCGCAGAATTTTTTGTCAGAGAACTTAAGCTGAGAGAAATTGAACCGGACTTTGTAATCTGTGGCATGTTTCGCAACAAGGATCATCAACAAGTGTTTCGCGAAGTGAACCGAAATATAGATGCTGAATGGATATTGATTGATACACTAGGAGTTAGAGGCTTTCGATCGAAAGAGTTACGAGATGCCTTCGGGGGTGACGGTAGGTGTGTGTCCGAATTCAATGATGCAAGGGCATACATCAAAAACAAGTCCTCTAACCCAAGCACGGTATTAGCTTTTGGTTCTTTTAATGTGCTTGAGCAAGCGTGCGCAAGCATGAATGTACAACGAATTAGTTGATGAGTTTACGATGGAGCAGAAGACTCGGTATAGACTAACGGGAACTCTATTTCTCCTATCAGCTGGTTATATTTTGATTACTCTACTGATGGGTGAT
>CAJWGQ010000176.1 GCA_913041025.1 uncultured Gammaproteobacteria bacterium
TCCACATCATTTACCGTTATATATTTATTGAGTCCAAAAGATTTTCCATTTATCTCTCCTATCAAAGCGGAAACCCCTAGTGGTTTGTTCCTGCTACCTTTATGGTATAAAATCAACTCCTTAACGATAGCTAAATTTCCCCTAAAACCTTTACCAACCCTCCCTGGAGTTTCTCCGCCCAATGCTAACATAACATTTCCAAAACTTTCTGGTTTTCCATAAATAATGTATTCGTATTTCTTTGAAGTTGTTGTATTTAATCTATTGCCAAGACCAGCACTTCTTCTAGTTTCTGAACTTTCCGTAGATAGTTCACCAAACCTGATAGTATCTACAAGTATCTATTAAATTCAATCAAATCAAATACAAATTCAATCAAATCAAATAAGTGTTCACCTATACTACCACCACCTTCAGCTCCAATTAATATGTTGGAACAAATAAAAAATGCAAAGAAACAAAAAGCAAATAAACCGCATAATTCTAGGCATTACTCTAATTTACAATCACCAGAACTTGGCAGATTCAAAGGGATTTCGACTCGCCAACACGTCGATTGACCGAACGTAACCCTTTTGACCAATTATCCCTCTGCCCGAAGCGCAGATTCTAACAGGCCGGTCCTGTTTGCGCCATTTAATTAGCTAGCCAGAAACTGAATCATGATGCCGGCTGCGATGGCCGACCCAATCACTCCGGCTACATTAGGTCCCATCGCATGCATCAAAAGGATGTTTTGCGGGTTCGCGTCCAGTCCTACCTTATTGACCACTCGAGCGGCCATTGGTACGGCAGATACTCCAGCAGCCCCAATTAGCGGGTTGATCGGACTCGAACTTAACCGATTCATCAGCTTTGCCATCAATACCCCGCTCGCGGTGCCAATCGCAAAAGCGACCGCGCCAAGTATTAAAATTCCCAGCGTATTCAGGTTCAAGAAACTCTCTGAGCTTAGCTTGGATCCCACCGCCAAACCAAGAAATATCGTCACAATATCAATCAAGGAGCCCTGTACAGTTTTCGATAATCGATCGACAACACCACACTCTCTCATTAAATTTCCAAAACAAAACATCCCAAGCAAGGGCGCCGCAGAGGGCAAAAACAAGGCCACCAACATCAACAGCATCAATGGAAATATGATTCGCTCTAATTTTGAGACTTGCCTTAACTGAACCATGCTGATCGTTCTTTCTGACTCACTTGTGAGAGCTTTCATTATGGGGGGCTGAATAATCGGAACTAAGGCCATGTAAGAGTAGGCTGCTACCGCAATCGCACCAAGGAGTTGAGGTGCGAGAATGCTGGAAACGTAGATTGCCGTGGGGCCATCTGCGCCACCGATGATACCTATAGCAGCGGCCTCCTGGATCGTAAAATCAAACACACCGAGTTGTGACAACCCGACCGCTCCAAGGAGCGTCGCAAAAATGCCAAACTGTGCGGCAGCGCCCAACAAAAGTGTTTTAGGATTTGCTAATAACGGCCCAAAGTCGGTCAAGGCGCCGACCCCCATAAATATGATCAGCGGGAATACGCCCGTCTCCAACCCAACCATATACACCAGATGAAGAAGACCGTCACCGGTAGCGATTTCTACTCCGGGAATATTACTGAGCAGGCCACCAAAGCCGATAGTAACCAAGAGCAAAGGCTCGAATTTTTTTGCTATCGCCAGATAGAGCAAACCAAGACAAATAAGAATCATGATGATTTGGCCTATTCCTATCTGGGCAACCCCCGATCCCTGCCATAGTTCTTGCAACATATTCATTAATTCAACTTAGGTGATAGTAAACAAGAGATCGCCAACCTCAACAGTATCGCCTTCCTTTACAAACACACCAGATACAGAACCACTTTTTGGAGCGCTGATCTCTGTTTCCATCTTCATGGCCTCGAGCACGATCACCGGCTGACCTTGCTCTACAGGGGATCCCGGACTTAACAGAACTTTAAACACGTTGCCGGCCAAACTCGAGCTCACCACGTCTCCCTCGCTAGCTGATACCGAGGAAACAGCGGTTTCTACAGGTAAAGCAGATTGGACTTGTCCCGCATCACTCACTTCAACACGATAACTTCGACCGTCCACTTTCACGTCATAGAGACCATGCGTGGCTCTCCCATCCGACGCTTTCAGAGATCGTTGAGCGACCTCCTCCGTCTCTATCCCAGGCGCCGGTTCAAAAAACGAAGCGTCTCCTCGGTTTTCCAGAAAACTCAGGCCAACCTGCGGAAACAGCGCATAAGTCAATACGTCATCTATTGCATCTTGCGCGAGAGTAATATTTTTTTCCTTTGCCAATTCTGAGAGCTCCACGGTCAAGCTATCAACTTCAGAATCGATCAAGTCAGCGGGCCTACAGGTTATAGGATCTGCGCCTTCAAGCACCATTGACTGCAAGTCACTGTCTAGAGGAGCCGGAGTCGAACCGTATTCGCCCTTTAGGACTCCAGCCGTTTCCTTCGTGATATTTTTATAGCGCTCACCCATCAGAACATTTATGACCGCCTGACTGCCTACGATCTGCGAGGTCGGAGTCACCAACGGTATGTAGCCAAGCTCTTCTCTGACTTTCGGAATCTCTTCAAGGACGTCGTCCAACCGTTCAGTCGCATTCTGCTCGCGAAGCTGATTTTCCAAATTCGTCAACATCCCACCAGGCACCTGGGCGACCAGTATTCTAGAATCCACACCTCTCAGCGACCCTTCAAATTTGGCATATTTCTTTCTAATCTCTCGAAAGTAGCCCGCGATCTCTTCCAACAGAGTGATATCGAGGCCTGTAGCACGCTCGTTCTCTTGCAATATCGCAACCAGCGATTCCGTCGCGGAGTGCCCATAGGTCATACTCATCGAGGATATCGAAGTATCCACGTTGTCGATGCCTGCCTCTATCGATTTAACGTACGTTGCGGTCGACATTCCGGTTGTCGCATGACATTGCATATGAATAGGTATATCTAGGGAGGCTTTCAGACGACTGACCAACTCGAAAGCCACGTAGGGCTTCAGCAGGCCGGCCATGTCTTTTATACACAGACTGTGAGCTCCCATGTCTTCTATCTGCTTACCGAGGTCAACCCAAAGGTCTATGGTGTGTACGGGACTTACCGTATAGGAAATTGTACCCTGGGCGTGTTTGTCTACGTCCACTGTCGCCTTAATCGCAGTACTTAAATTGCGCATATCGTTCATCGCATCAAATATCCGAAACACGTCGACACCATTCACGGCAGAACGTTCGACGAATCTCTCGACGACATCATCAGCATAATGCCGGTAACCCAGTATGTTCTGTCCCCTGAGCAACATTTGCTGAGGGGTATTAGGCATGGCTTTCTTGAGTTCTCGAATTCTTTCCCAGGGATCCTCTCCTAGATAACGTATGCAGGCATCAAAGGTCGCACCGCCCCACGACTCCATTGACCAGAAACCCACGCGGTCGAGCTTTTTAGCGATCGGCAACATATCTTCAATGCGCATTCTCGTGGCAAGAAGGCTCTGATGGCCATCTCTTAACACTAACTCTGTGATCCCTAATTTCTTTTCCATTTTTCTCTAATTCCGTTTTACCGGTTTCTGTGGGCCCTGACGGCCGCGCTGATGACCGCGACCAGCTTGTCGTGATCTAAATCGATGGGATCTTCTGGTGGCGATATCTGAAGGATCAATCTCGACATCATGGTCGAGAAAAACACCAAAAGAGTCAGAAAGGTAAACACAGTCCCCATGCCGATAAGCATGAGCTCTAAGCCAGCAAATACTAAATCCGACAAGCTATTACCTCATTTAACGCCAAGTCCACTAACACCTCAGAGTCTATGCAAGTTTAATTGTCCTGCCAATAACGAGCGCCAATTAGAATCAGAAAATCAAAGGCGAAAATGAGGAAAGCCAGAAACAGGCTCTAACGCTCACTATTCACCTAAGAACTGTATGTTTCCAGGCTCTTTAAGGGGCTTCGCTTCTGAAAGATCCATCACCTGATCAAGATACTTTTGAAGGCCATCGTAGTCACCATCTGGACCCAAGTTAACCCCCTTATTGGCAACTATTTCGGAACGCAGATATCTACCACCCAGGCTATGCATTACCACCCCAGTCGGCGCATCCTCACTGGACAAATGAAGAGCCACGGGAGACACCAACTTCGGATGAGAGGACGGCCTGGGATTATCCGGGTCTATCCCATGTTCCTCATCCAACGCAGTCATCCTGGTGTCAGCGCCCGGCGATAAACAGTTCACACGAATGCCGTGAGACCTTCCCTCCAAGGCAAGGACGTTCATCAGACCCAGCATCCCCATCTTGGCGGCGCCGTAAGCACTCTGACCAAACTGCCCAAAAATTCCGGAAACCGAAGTAGTCAGCACTATCCTGCCGTAGTTTTTCTCATACATAATCGGCCAAACAGCATGACTGACGTAGGCCGTACCCAATAGATGAACTTGCACCACCAATTGGAAATCTTCGAGCGTGGTGTTCTTGAAGGTTCGATTACGTAATATTCCGGCATTATTAATCAGAATATCAACGGTACCGAACTGGTCGACTGCATGCTGAACTATAGCTTTTGCGCTATCAGGCTCGGCAACCGAATCATAATTGGCCACCGCGTCACCACCAAAATCTTTGATTTCTTCAACGACCTGATCGGCAGAACGGCTACCGCCCTCTCCTCTGACATCAGATCCTAAATCATTAACCAGAACTCGTGCCCCATTTTTTGCGAAAGCAAGCGCGTGCTCCTTACCTATGCCTCCACCGGCACCGGTGACAATAACAACTTTGTCTTCGAATTCGCTCATTTAGTCTGGTCAAGCCCAGCCATAGAACCTTCTTCTCGCCAGGCCTTGGTAATTCTGAAATAAGGCCTAGATCCTTTTCCATAGGCGCCATTCTGAACACTTTTTGGATTGGGCTGCCCTTCATTATTGTAGTAGCCAGGCGTACATGCTTCTTGGAAGTCAGCACCAAAACGAGCCACTGAAATGATGTGTTCTACCCATTCGTCTTCTGCGCCTTTACTGACTTCTACTGCTCGGATTCCAGTTTGCTTACATTGATCAAGAATGTATCCAATATGCTGGGCAGTCTCATCCATCGCATGAGGAAAGTTGGTTGTAAATCCTGCCTGAGAATTGCTAATGATGAAAAGGTTGGGGAAGCCGTGAGTATGAATTCCATGCAAAGTTCGCATCCCATCAGACCACTTTTCTTCCAAGCTTACGCCGTCGCGCCCAATCACATTATAGCCGGCCCGCCGAGTGTAGCCTGTCCCCACTTCAAATCCGGTGGCAAAAATAATGCAATCGACCTCATATTCGACGCCATTAGCTACGACACCTTTTTCCGTAATCCTATCCACTCCCTTACCATCAGTATCAACCAGGCTAACGCTATCTCGGTTAAACGTCTGCAAGTAGCTGTCGTGGAAGCAAGGTCTCTTACAAAACTGTCGGTACCAAGGCTTTAGCAACTCCGCAGTCTCTTCGTCATCCACTAGTGTTTCTGCGCGAGACCTAATCTGCTCCATTTTCTGGAAATCGGCCAACTCCATGAGCTTTGGAACTTCTTCCCAGTTAATATCTTTCCCTCGGTAGTTGGCCATCGAAATCAGATTTCTGATGATTTCGGTCCAACCATCCTTTACGAGATCTTCCTCAACAACCCCACCAGAACACAGAATATTAAAATTCTCCATGCGCTCCTTCTGCCATCCCGGCTCTAAGCTGGAAGCCCAATCGGGATCGGTGGCCCTATTATCTCTTCTATCTATTGACGATGGCGTTCGCTGAAAAACGTGCAACGATTTGGCGGATTCACCCACATGCGGGACACACT
>CAJWGQ010000177.1 GCA_913041025.1 uncultured Gammaproteobacteria bacterium
CCGCCAAGAAATTTTGAAGCTGTTGCTTGAACTTCCTAACGTAAGGACAAGGGTTGCATCAGACTTTCATGACCTAGAAGCTATTCAGAATAGCGATTTTCTTATCACCTACACCTGCAATCTGATGCCTGAAGAGCACGAACAATTGGCATTGAAAGAGTACATAGCCAACGGCGGAAAATGGTTTGCACTCCACGGGACAAACTCGATCTTAGAGTTTACAGCGGACGGCGTTGATGCGCCGGAGACTGCGCCGATACTTATGGACTTGCTAGGCTCTCAGTTTATGGCTCACCCACCCATTCAGCTTTTTACAGTGAAAACAGAGGCGAAGGGCCATGAACTGGTTAAAGATATTGGGGAGTTCGAGACAGATGACGAGCAGTATCTTTGCAAAATGCACGGAGAGAACGAATTGCTGATGTATTCGGATTATAGCGGCACGTGCGATGGCTGGATAAACTCCGATTTCACCGATAACGAGAAACGAGCAGTTTACTATATAAAGAAGACTGGAAAGGGAGAAGTCCTCTATCTCAATCTTGGTCATTGCCGAGGCCATTGGGACATGGAGCCAGTCGCTGAATACTATCCTGAGATCGAAAAGGGTTCATGGGATAAACCAGAGTACTATGAGCTTTTGAGGCGTGGTCTCAAGTATTGTGCGACACAGTAGCGACACGAGTGGGTAAACTTTTTAGTTTAAAAAAATCAAGATATTAATCGGATAAAAGATAGCGTGGTTTTACTTGACTGATAAAGGTCAATGTAAGAAGGTGTCGCAAAGCTGTACAAAAAAAAATAATCAAAAAAGTCTTAAATTAGGAGGGAGTCATGAACATGACGCGTTGGTACTTGGGGGTAGCACTTGTGTTCACCTCTATCGCAGGTAGCTTCTCTGTATACGCTGAGGAGGAAGTTAGAGGAATGGAGGAGATCGTTGTTACTTCAAGACGAAAAGACGAATCTCAACAGGATGTTCCTTTATCCGTGACTGTCTTCGGCAGCGAGAAAATAGATCAGGTCAAGCCCACTACTTTAAGAGACTTCGACGCATTGGCGCCCAATGTGTACATTGGGATGAATACTGCTGGGCCTTCAGCCTCCGCCATATTTATCCGAGGCATTGGCTATGGAGATATCGAGAAGACACAAAGCCCTCAAGTTGGGGTTATTGTTGATGGCATTCAAATGGGTTCGAGCACAGGGCAATTGATCGACGCCTTCGATATTGAAAGCATAGAAATTAACAGGGGCCCTCAGGGTGTGTTGTTTGGCAAGAATACGATCGGCGGCAACATAGTTGTTAATAGGGTCAAGCCTCAATTTAATGAGTTCGGGCTAACCACCAGCGCCGAATTCGGTAACTATGACTCAGAGAGCTTTAAGGCCAGGTTCAATATCCCTCTGATAGATGATCAATTGGCATTGAAGGTAGGTGCTATTAGCCGAGAAAGAGAGGGCTACTATGACAACGTTAACCTAGGTCAGACTGCCGGTGATGTCGAGTTCAAGGCGCTCACTGTAGCGCTCAGGTGGGAGCCATCAGATAATTTCGAATTAATAGCGACCTATGACAACATAGACGACACCAGCCAAATACCCCCGCAAGACCCAAGATTCGACGGCAGTAATCGGCACATAAACAGGGCCGACAAGGAAGAGCCAACGATTTTTGATGTAGATCAGTTCGGTATTCGAGCGACCTGGGACATTAACGACAGTTTGACGCTTTATAGCATCACCGGTTGGTATGACGGCTTTGATAGCGTTAACCAAGACTTTGATGGTGGAGATGTCGGCGGTCTGGCTACCCCATTTGCGCAGCTTCATACCTTGAGAGAACAAGGTGTTGAGATGTTCACGCAAGAATTAAGGCTAAATGGTTCAATCAATGATTCGATTGATTACATGATCGGCTATTACTACTACGACAGCGAATTGAACTTCAGCCAAAGGACGAATAACGTGCTGCAGATTCCGTTCGGCTTGCCGCCAGGAGTTCCATGCGCAGCAGCGATTCCAATCCTTCGAGACAATCCGACGATAGGAAACACTTTTTGTCAGTTCCCGAACGCTCGCTCGACCCAGTTAGCTTCAGAAGATGTTAAGTCAACTGCGATATTCGGATCATTAACTTGGAGACCCACCGATCAATTCGAGATCGCTCTTGGGGTGCGCCGAATTGAAGAAGAAAAAGATGCGTTTAATTCGTATTTCGATCACGGAACCGGTGCCTTTGATGCACCAACCGTGATAGACGAATTTGATTTCTCTGCGTACCCCACCACTCCGGGCACAACCTATAACGCCTCAGACGAGTGGGACGATACAATTGTAACTGCCTCTTTAAAATATGACGTAGCTGATTCAAACAGCGTTTACGTTAATTACTCGGAAGGGTTTCGGTCAGGAGGATTCAGCATCCGTTCAGCCAGAGATCCAAGCGAAGCAGCGTTCGCGCCTGAGAGTGCAGACCAAATCGAGGTCGGATCGAAGAACGAATTTTTAGACGGCAGGCTTCAAGTTAACTTAGCTTGGTACGAGCTAAGTCTGGAAGGTGGACAATTCAGTTCAATTATCTCTCTTCCACCGGGATCGATTCCAGGCACAACAACCATTATAAACAACGGTGAAGAAGCGGTTTATGACGGGTGGGAATTGGAGACTAGATGGCTGGTTTCTGACAACTGGACGGTAAGCTTCAACTACGGATCTACCGACCCAGAGTTCTCTGACTACACCAGGCCATGTCAAATTATTGACGGTTGCGCCTCTTCCATCCCAGGTGCTCCAAATGATCCAGATGGGACACCAAGGACCCTTGGCGGCCAAGACGACAGCCGAGCACCTGAAGAGACATACGCGCTCAACGTTTCATACGTGAAAGACATTGGCCAAGGCACATTCTTTGCCAACGTCGGGCTTAAGCACACTGGCCGAATGTTGCTCGTCAACACGGGTGCAGGAAATGACGCGAGGACCTATCAAGATGATTACAAAATGGTAGACGCGCGTATTGCCTACGATTTACCGCTCGATAATGACGCGGTCTTGTCCGTCGCACTCTATGGGAAAAATCTAAATGACGAAGAATATAGAGAGCAAGCCCTTTTCTTGGGTGGTGGAACAGAGATCCTTCCGCTTGGTGGACCGAACACTGGTTTCCAAGGTTGGGGAGCGCCGAGAACTTACGCTCTTGAAGTAAGATACTCAATGTAGAGTAAACAAAAGAAAAAAAGGGGCTTCAGAGCCCCTTTTTTTTAGGAGAGAATGATGGGAAATACAGAAATCGTTTTAGATTTTATTGACGCTTGGAACACAATGGACTGGGACAAGGCTGCAGGCTTGCTTGACGATAATGTCGTTTGGCACAACATCCCTATGGAAAAAATAGTGGGTAAACAGATGGTTGATGCTGCGATGAGAGGTATGGGGCCTGAATCTGTTGATTGGGAAGTACTATCAATAGCGGAAAATGGAAACAAGGTCCTTACCGAGCGAATAGATAAGTTTGATATGCCCGGCGACAAGAAAATTGATATCCCTGTGATGGGCACTTTTGAATTGGAGAGTGGGAAGATAAAAGCTTGGCGAGATTATTTTGATTTAGCTACCTTTACTAACCAGATGGCCTAGGAACTGATCTCAGCATAGGATAACCACGTAAAAAAAGGCTTCAAAATTGGCGAGAGAACAACGAATTCTATTCATAAGACACGGAGAGACTGTTGGAAATCTTGAGCAAATTGCCCACGGACAAACAGAATCGCCTTTAAACGAGCGAGGTATCGCACAAGCTCACGCAACTGGAGAAGAAATCTCTGCATGGGATTGCCGTTTTGACATGATTTATACGAGCCCCCTCAGCCGAGCAAGGGACACCGGTTCCATTATCAACGAAAAACTTGGCGTACCCTTTGAGGTGGTGGAGGGCTTAATTGAGGGATTTTTAGGCATCCTTGAAAACGCCACATATCAGGAATTAGAGGAGTTTGGGTTTGGGAGAGAATCTGTAAGAAATGATGACTTTAGCGGCCATAAGGGCGAATCACCAAACCAATTGGGGGACAGAATTTTTCGAACCGTTGAAGGGCTCAGAAAAAGTCATCCCAAGGAGAACCTGATAATCGTCAGCCATGGCGCCGCCATTGCCCACTACATGGCAAAGGCGCTTCAAACGAGACCTGCCTTCGGCCATCAATACTTGATGCATAATGCCGGCATAACAGAGTTATCTTTCAACGGCATTAATCTCCCAGAACTCGTGCTGTTAAATCAATACAAACACATGCCAGTTGAACTTCAATCGGATCCCTTAAGAAGAGATCAGCATGTCCCAGAATAGGATTCCTCTTGCATTATCCGAGCTCACGAAGGAATGGCTTCAAGAGGCCCTTGGCGACCAACTGAATGGTTCCATAATACAAGAATTGTCTACCCAAATAATCGGCGTAGGTGAAGGTTTTATGGGACAGCTTGCCCGAATCAAACTAACTTTCGCAGGAGATTCCGAGGTAAAACCAGATTCTTTCATTATCAAGTTTGCTGCAGCCAGACAAGATACCCGGGACATGGCGGCTGACCGAAATCTTTATAAACGAGAGATAGGTTTTTACCGTGACATCGGTGAAAAATCCGGGGTGTCCATCGCCAAATGTCATTTTGCTCATTACGATGAGCAATCAAACCAGTTCGTGTTGCTAATTGAAGATCTTGCGCCGGGCGAGCCAAGCGATCAAATACATGGCACGGACCGCGAAACCTCAGAAAAGGTGATTATTGGATTTGCTAAACTTCATGCTAAGTGGTGGAACAGCAAAGAATTAGAATCTTTAGACTGGGCGAAATGGCAAATCACAGAAATGCCAAAAGAAAAATCCATCGAAATGTTTAAGATTGGACACGAAGAAGCTAAACGAACTGGTAAATTTGAGGCATACCCAGAGATGAATCGGCTAATGGAGTATTTGCCACCCCTGCTTAAATTCGATCCCGCGCCACCCTTCCCTTTTTCTCTTACTCATGGTGATCTCCGTTCAGACAATGTTATTCGACCTACAAAGGAGGGAGGAAGGTTCGCTATTATTGATTGGCAAATTAGCGGCATTGGCGACCCAATTTCGGACATTGCTTATTGGATGATCTTAAGCCTCTCTATCGAAGAAAGACGGAAAACTGAGAAACATCTTTTAAATCTCTACCACAAAACCCTTCTTGAATGCGGCGTAAAGGGATATGGATACAAAAAATTTGTAAACGCTTACAGAACAAATATTGCAGTAATCCAACTTATGTTCTCCATGCCAATTGACCAAATAGACGATTCAAGCGACCGGGCCAAAGAACTATTCCATCAGTTTTATTCTCGGATAGATGCCGCATTAGTGGATTGGGAAATGGAAAAATTACTGAGGTCTTTGCCCTATATTTACCCTTTTATTAAACTTGTTTTAATTGCCCGCAAGGCACTGGGAATTTAAAAGGAAGTTGGAGGCGAAATGAAAACTGTCGATAGCAGGAATAACTGGCGTTTAATCGATGAAATGTTAGAAACGGAAACGGACGAGTGGCGGCGACACATGTTGTTGCAATTGAAGGAGCATGTTCAGGCAGAGTGCGGCAGTGACTTGGAGGCATTACTGAAAACGATGTCTTCCGAACCTCGGTTTCATATCTGGTCAGCAAACGAAGACACCGGTCCAAAAGGGTTTGAAGCATTAAAACAGTTTTACTCTGGATTAATAGCCAGCAAATCAAATCAGTTTGAGTATGCAGTAGAGAGAATCGTGATAGGAGATGACACTCTGGTTACTGAAGGAGAGTTATATACGCCGTTCAGTGGTG
>CAJWGQ010000178.1 GCA_913041025.1 uncultured Gammaproteobacteria bacterium
AGCTTTTAAAATCCGTTCTGGATAAAGAAACACAGGTGACCTTTGCCGATGTCGCCGTTGATTCTGGCAATCAAATTGCTGGTTTAATCCTGGTAACAATGCGCGATGAGATTCTTAGTCACGAACCCAGCGCTCATCTGGAAGCTATCGTCGTATCCCCTTCCGCCCGGGGGCAGGGCCTCGGCCGACGACTATTACAAAGAGCCGAAGATCGCGTGAAAGAACTCGGCGCTAAAACCCTCACCTTACACGTCTTTGCAAATAACCAACGCGCAAGATCTCTTTATCGCAGCCACGGGTTCGATGAGGAAATGCTACGATGTATCAAGTGGTTTGACTAATACTTGACCCTACCTCAGTTAGTCTGCAATTTTTCGCGTTAGCCCAGTCTCTCGCCAGTTTTCGTTATCCGATACACATAGATCAGAGGCGTAATGCGCAGAAATAGCTCGCCTGCATGAACGAGTTTGATTTGAACCTGAGCCATGGACTAATAACGGATGAAATAGCAATGTATCACCGGGATCCATTTCTACGTGTACTCTTTGCTCTCTATCAAGATCCTGAATCCCATAAAACCCGTGATTAATATAGTCCCATTTTGGAAGAGTATGTTCCTGAATACCGAGCTTGTGAGAACCGGCTAGGACTGACAAACAACCGCTCTCTCTATTCGCAGTTCCGATTGATGTCCAAACCCCAACAATTTCGTCGGCAGGACGCAGCTTGAAGTATCTAAGATCTTGGTGCATCGGATGCCGCCCATCAATTTCGGGGGGCTTGTTAAACACATTACTCGCCAAACTATAAATAGTCGGTCCAAGTAAACTACGCACAACTGAAGTTAAATCTGGGTCTGTAATATACTCAAAGAACACAGGGTCATTCTCAAGAGAAAATAGTTTATTTACTTCTTGGATGGGATCGTCTGACTTCAGATGTCCTTTCACAATCATGACATCTTTCATAACCTTCATCATCGGACTGAGTTGTACACGCCCTTCTATGATGGCCTCAAATCTATTACTAAAAGCGGCCAGCTGATTTTCAGCGATCAGCCTTTTAACAACCAAATACCCCTCTCTCCAATAGGTTTCAATCTGAATAGGCGAGAGAGGCATTGACACTTCGATCCTCTGGCGTTACTCGTAGCTCTCAGTAATAGCCTGATAGGTCGCCACTTTCAAATCTGAGCGTAAGGACCAAGGAGAACCCATCAACTGTATCATCCCAACGACCACAATCTCTTCAACAGGATCTATCCAAAAAACAGTACCAGCAGCGCCTCCCCAGTTAAATTCGCCGTTACTGCCTACTACGCCAGCCTTCACTGTATCTGTTACTACGCCGAATCCTAAACCAAACCCGGCCCCCATATCACGTTGCCCCAGGATCGATACCGGAGACTCTCCAGTGCCACTTGCGGTAATACTAGCCGTAAGGTGGTTTTTCGCCATATAGTTGACCGTCTTCTCACCAAGGATCCTGACTCCGTCGAGCTCGCCACCATTTCGCATCATCTCGGCGTATTTAAGATAATCCATTGCAGTAGAAATCAGCCCGCCGCCACCAGAATACAGGGACACCTCATCATAATTAAACATCGCGGCATTTTCGCTCATTCCCATCGCAGCGAGCTGCTTAAAATCCAAAGTCACCAGCTGGTTATTCTGAAAATCCCATGAATGATTAGGAAGGAATCGCTCTTTCTTCTCAGGCGGGAGCTGAAAAAACGTATCGTCCATTCCTAGGGGAGTGAAGATATGCTCATCCAAATATTCGTCAAAGGACTGCCCAGAAATTCGCTCTACCACCGCACCAGTGACATCAACAGCTATTGAGTAGTGCCATGCGCTTCCAGGCTCAAATTTTAGCGGTAGTTTGGAAACAGTTTCCATTAACGAATCCAGGTTTTCGTGTTCCCATAATTTCGCCTCACCATAGAGTTTGTCCACAGGATCATTAACCGGATCAAAGCCATAAGACAAGCCAGTGGTATGAGAAAGTAGCTGCTGCATCGTCATGTGATTTTTTACAGGAACTTGCTCGCCCTGCTCATTCAAGACCGTAAGGTTTTTAAACTCGGGAATGAATTTGTGAACAGGGTCACTCATATGGAACTTACCTTGTTCATACAGCTGCATGGCTGCGGTTGCAGTGATCGGCTTGGTCATCGAGTAAATTCGAAATAAATCGTCTTTCTCCAAGGGTCGAGAATCGTCCACCCCTTTATTACCGACGGCTTCAAAATGAACTAACTTACCATCTCTCGCGACCATAGTGATTACGCCCGCCAGCTTACCTTCGTCGACGTACTTTTGCGTCATCGCGGTTATACGATCAAGGCGTTCAGACGACATACCCACTCGTTCTGCTTTGGTCTGAGATAATGATTTTGCCAAAAGACCTGATGACATCACCAAAAGGCTGATCGCAGCCAATACACACTTTACATTCGTCACTTCCCTACTCCCCTGGATTGTCTCTCGTTCTAATTAAGATTCCCTATAATTGCCCGGTCGTTTCTCAAAAAACGCCTCAACGGCTTCTCTGTGGTCCGGTTCTGCGTGGCAGATTGCCTGAAAAGCCGCAGACTTGTCCAGCAATTCATCCAGAGACGCGTTTTCACTTGCTCTCATCAGTTGCTTGGTAAGCCGGACCGCATGCGGCGGGTTCTGCGCAATGCTTGAGGCCAATACTTGCGCTCGGTTAATCAATTCACCTAATGGAACTATCTCTGAAATCAACCCCATCGCCAGTGCTTCCTCAGCTCCTATTGGTTCTCCAGTAAAAGCCATCTTGCAAGCGTTCGAGTAGC
Organism: uncultured Gammaproteobacteria bacterium; assembly: GCA_913041025.1. The sequence continues at coordinate 2,819 of CAJWGQ010000178.1, forward strand.
CTACAGCTCTCGGCAAAAACCAGGCACCCCCATCACCAGGAATAATCCCCAGTTTTACGAAACTCTCGGCAAACATAGTTTTTTCACAACCTATGCGTATGTCGCACATGGTCGCAAGATCGCAGCCTGCTCCCACCGCTGGTCCGTTTACCGCTGCGATGACTGGCACATTTAGCGAATATATTGCTCTTGGTATACGCTGTATCCCTTTGCGATAGGCGTCAGCCTGATCAAACGGATCTCCGCTAAAAAGTCCCTTTCGTTCTCTCATGTCTTTAACATTGCCGCCGGCACAAAATGCACTACCTTCACCCGTTAAGACAACGGCTCTAACGGATTTATCGTCGTTTATCTCCACGCAAACATCTTCAAACTCTCCAAATTGTTCGTCACTCGTAAGCGCGTTACGGGTTTCTGGGCTGGACATCGTTAGTGTCATCACATGCTCACTGACGTTTTTATCTAAAAAACTCATTTTTTCGCCTCATTTCTTCTATTTCCAATCACCAGCGACTGGGGTAGTACAACTCTAACACGCTTAACTGGGACTAAAAGAATCATTCCTATAACGCAACATTCTCCCACTTCCCACACCCGTAGCCTGTCCTTCTGACAACGCGATCTCTCCGTTCACAACCACCATTTTGATTCCCACCGGCGGCAGCATCGGTTGATCATAAGTAGCCTGATCTGAAATTGATCCTGAATCAAAAAGCACGAGATCCGCATGATAACCCTCTGCAACTCGCCCTCTTTCCTTCATACCGAAAATACGAGCTGGTAGAGAGGTCATCCTCCTGATTGCTTCGGCCAACCCTATCAACTTTTTATCTCGCACGTAGTGACCCAGAACCCTTGGAAACGTGCCAAACAATCTTGGATGAGGCCGCCCCTTCAGGTCCGGTATACCATCACTACCGATCATCATGTCCTTTTGCTTAATATTTGTCTCGACATCCTCCTCGGAAATTACGAACTGAATACACAAGGTTTTATCTCCCTCAGGAGCCAGGAGAACGGAACGAACCATCTCCGGCATGGTCTTGCCCTCTTCCTTAGCGATGTCTACCAGCATCCGACCCTCATACAATTTATTTGCCGGACAACTTGCGATCCGGATTGTTCGCGCGAGCTCTTCATCTGGATTGTCTAAATTAAAATACTCAATCATTCGACCACTACCCGCGGTATATGGATAAACATCCAACGTCACCGCTTGTCCGCTTAAAAGGGCCTTCTCAACTTTCAATAGGGACTGACCTACCTTGCCCCAATTCGCTTTGCCTGCCGCTTTATGATGGGAAATATGAAGATGTGAACCACTTTCTCTGCCAATCAATAGCGCTTCGTCAACCGCCTCGAGCAATTTATCTCCTTCATTGCGCATATGCGTGGTGTACAGCGCATCAAATTCTCCTGCCACTTTAGCAATCTCAATAACTTCTTCCGTATCGCTGTACCTACCGGGGCGATAGATCAGTCCACTAGAAAAACCGCAGCAACCTTGTTCAAGAGCCACACGAACATGGTCTTGCATTTTCGTTAGTTCAGCTGGAGTTGGTGCTCGCCTGGCATCTCCAAGTACCATCGAGCGAACTGTATTATGTCCAACCAGCATCATGTTATTGATTGAGGGCTCATTACTAAGAACTGTCGAGAAGTAACCTTCTAAGTCGACAAAATCGCCTTTCAATCCTGCCAGGATTCCTCCGCTAGCGGCCGATTGATCCACATCAGGACTGGACGGTATGGCGCTGAAGCCACAATTACCGCTGACGACAGAGGTCACTCCCTGCTGTAGCTTGAACTCCATACCCGGATGCCGAATAAAAGCCCCATCGTCGTGAGCGTGGGTATCTATAAACCCGGGAGCCAAAACGTAACCCTGACCCTCAATCTCGACCTCAGCTTCAGTTACCTCTCCAATACAATCGATTCTTCCAGCCTTCACTCCAACATCGGCAATGAAAGATTTACCTCCGAGCCCGTCAAACACCTCAACATTTCGAAACGCAATACTTGTCATAGAGTTAACTCATACCTAAGGTTTCACCTGAATCATAAGACGTTGTCTCATTCTTTGAAAACACCCAACCCAAAGTCGTTATCAAATCTCAGTACCGTTATTCTCTGCGGGGGGCAGGGATCTCGTTTGGGACACCTCAATAAACCGCTTGTTTCATGGAAAGGAAAACCTTTGATTGAGCACATCCTAGAAGCGCTCCCACAAACAAGAACGCTATTTATTAGCGCTAATGACGATGTCGAAACCTATGCAAAATACGGGTTTGTCATAAAAGATTCAGATACCGGGCTCAATAGTAACAGCCCACTGGTGGGGATACTGTGCGCTTTGACTCACTTGGACACCGAGTGGCTATTATGTACTCCGGGAGATACCCCTTTACTTAAGCGGGGCTGGGAGGAGCCTCTAATTAAGGCTTCCTCTTCCGCTTCAATAATTTGTGCAAGGGACTCGCTGAGAGTTCAACCCCTTCATCAATTGATCCATATCAGCGAAAAACCTTTCCTGGAAGAATACCTATCAAAGGGCAACAGAAGCGCGATCGACTTCCTTAATTCCCGCAATGCAAGAGAGGTCCGATATTCGCAGAATGACCTATTCAAGAATTTTAATGTGAGAGAGGATTTTATCTAGTTTGCTTCAGCGGAGGCCGGGTTAGGGAAACTGTCGGAGTCCTCAACCCCATCTCTCGGATTAAGGCAGGCGAAGTCTTTCTCAATCAACAACTCTAAAGACCCTAAAACTAGCGGTTCGGTGCCAAACAGCCCCACTTCCTCTGATTTAGCCCATTGCTTGGCCTTGTTTTCATCGACCAAAATATTGATGCAGCTATCATCCCCTTCATTGGTCTTTACTACCGTTGTATCCGACGGCGTCTGTTTCAACACATATTGGAGTTTACCTCCCCCTGGGAAAGAAGTGGATTCTTCTACCTCCTTTCCCTGCGCAACCGAATCAACTTCATTCCGCGATAACCTCAAGCGCA
>CAJWGQ010000179.1 GCA_913041025.1 uncultured Gammaproteobacteria bacterium
TCGAACTCGCCGAGCTTTGGGGAAAAGTCGCTGGACTCAACATTGAGAGAAATGGAGCCGAATTTAGTATGGACTTTAACAACGCCACCGTTCGGTTTGTCGAAGCTGAGGACGGCAGAGGGCCTGGATTGGGAGGGCTCGACATTGCCGTTGCCAACAGAGATCATATTTTAGGTGAAGCAGAGAATCGGGACTGCTTCGTGAGTGAAGATCGAGTCGACATTTGCGGAACTCGCTGGTATCTGCAGGACCGGTAAACGATCGACAGTCTCGACGAGTATTCGTCGGGACTGTCTTAAGTCATTTCGCCAACGTCTTCACCATGCTCTCGCGCACGCTCAAGCCTAGTGGATTCATCCTTCGGCAAGTTCTTCCAAGCCAGGAACAAAAACACGAGGGTTAGTGAAAAAATCGACATCGAAGTCAAAATCGCACTGCGAAGTGCTTCAGCAGACTCCATTCCTCCAGCCGCGTAGACATCTGAAAGTTGCCCCATTACGTAGGGTCCCATTGCCAGACCAATCATCGTGTTGATCAATATATAGTATGCGCCTGCTACTGCTCTCATTCGAGGCATAACTAGGTCTGTTGCGGTTGAGGGCGGAATTCCTGGCCAACACGCGCTGAATAAGTGATGCGCAAAATTGAGGATAAAAGCCATCATCAGGCTTTCTGTGTAGATCATCCAAATTACCAGGGGCGCAGTCCCAACAACAGCCACCAAGCCTACTAGAAGCCTCCCGGCTGGATGTTTCTGTTTAAGCCAGTCACCCAAAATGCCACCGAAGGTCACACCCAATAGCCCTCCCAATGCGCTACCTAAACCAATATACATACCGACTTCAGTCGCCGTGACATCGTGTACCCTAAGCAATAGTGGCGCAGTCCAGAATCCCACCCCGTATGTCACAAAGGATATTGAAGGAAACGCGATCATCGTGTAGACCATCGCCTTTGATTTAAAAATCATATGATAGGTAGCAGGATCTCGAGCCTTTAGTGACTGTGCCCAAGAAAAAACGACATAGACCCCTACCCCCAAAGCCAACCACTGGGGCACATTGTCAGTCAAAATAACCAAGCCCCAACTGACGAGAAATATGACTGCGGCAGCAAGAAGATTAACAGGAATCGATGCGCCGTCTCGCTTCAATCCGATCAAATTAAATATCGGCATCATGGCTGCGGTTTCCGTCATCAAAACAGACAATGGCTTCGGATGTTTTTCCGTAACAAGCCCTTCGCTGATTCCCCTGACAGGCTCTTTCAAAGTACGGACCCAAAGAGCCATCAAAATTCCAGGGATACCCACCGCTAAAAATGCTGCCTGCCAGCCCTTCAACCCTAAAGGCGCGTCGCCCACAGGAAATGAGTCGTTCCAGGTTTCCATGATGAAACCACCTAGAAACAGCCCAATACCTCCACCTATATAAACACCTGAGGAATATATGGCGATAACGGTCGCCCTTACCTTGGGTGAGTAATAATCGGACAGCATAGAATAGGCAGCTGGTGATGCACTCGCTTCGCCTATACCCACACCTATTCGAAAGGTCGCCAGCATCGCAAAGGATTTTGCAAATCCTGACAGGGCGGTCATCGCACTCCAAAACATCAGACCGATAGAAATTAAACTTCGTCGTACCCAAACGTCTGCAAATCGAGCCAAGGGAATACCAAACACCGCATAAAAAACTGCAAACACAGTGCCGTAAAGAAAGCCCATTTCCGCATCAGTTATTCCCAGATCGCTCTGAATATCCTGACTCAGAATTGACAATATCTGTCGATCAATGAAATTAAATACATAGACGATGATTAGCACAAACAGCACATAATGAGCGTATGCACCACCGACTTTAGGCGATTGGTCGTCGGGCTTTTCTTGTTGCTCGCTCACTTCAGAGTATCCCTTTCCTATGCCCGTAGAATACTCACTGGTTTATGTTGTTTGCGCAACCCTAAATAAATACGGCAAACTGCTCAAATGTTATCTCCAAACCAAATTTATCAGTACCACGAGCAAGGCTACGTCATACCTGATTATCGCTTGTCGGCTGACACCATCGAAGACATAAAAATTGCTCATCAGCGCTTGATCGAAAAGTCTCCGCAATTTTCAGATTATTGCGGCGCGCTACTCATTGAAGATTTGAGCTTTTTGAACTACGCAAGAGATCAAAACATACTCGACATGGTCAGCCAACTAATTGGTCCCGATATCGCGCTCTGGAATTCAAGTTTTTTTGCCAAGCCCGCCAAAATCGGAACACGCACTCCCTGGCATCAGGACGGCGAATACTGGCCTATCACCCCGCTAGCAACCTGCACGGTCTGGATAGCGTTAGACGATGCAACTACCAGTAATGGTTGTCTCAGATTTCTTCCAGGCAGTCACAAAACCAAGATCCTTGAGAGCCACCACATAAACCACGCAAGCGATGTCGCTCTTCCTCTAGAATTAGATAATCACCATATCGATGAATCAAAGGCTGAGTCTATCGAACTCAAAGCAGGTCAAATTTCACTACACGATGTATTCTTGATGCATGCTTCAGAAGCTAATCGATCAAACCAATCCAGAAGAGGCATGACCCTTCGTTATATGCCCACTTCCTCTGTTTACCGCCGAGATCTCAACAAAAGCCCCCAAGACACAAAAAGACCGGTCTTTTTGGTCAGGGGCACCGATCAGTCTGGCGAAAACGACTTTGCGCTTCGCTAACCCTCAGCCGTAATCGGATCAATCATTTTAGTGATTTCGGTCACCTGCGATGCGGGAAAGCCACTTCGCTCAGCATGCTCTTGAATGAGCGACTCACTGCCAGCTATGTAAATACAAAAGGTTTTATCAGCAACAACATAAGACTGCTCCCATTGTATGTGTTTATTCTCGGCTTGCATGGCAGATAACACGCCATTTGATTGCGCCGAGGCGGCTCTAAGAGCTTCTCTATCTGACGATCCAATTTCGGGTATATCCCTTTCGATCATGTACCTTGGCATGACTTCCTCCTTTAACGTTTATAATTTACGAACTTTTATTCGATTAGTTGAATTGCTTCTCTCCGCTGGCAAATACCAAATAAAAGGCAGCGGTAAAACACATGCAATTCATCGCGTAACGAGTTCTCCAAAATCCATCTTGAGCTATCATCTCTCCTCTGACCAGGAAAAGGCGCGATTTACTTTACTGAACAGCGGTAGGAGCTCGCTTCATCAGGATCTCCTTTTCCTTTATATCTGGCTAGCTTCGGATAGACGCATAAAGGTCTCGTGAAGCCACCAGACGCAGTCGCGGTGCTAGCTGGGATGACCTCCGGCTTGATATTCTTCTCGGTCCACTCCACGATCGGATTTACATAGTCAGCCATCCATGCTCCTGGCCCTAATGCGCAATGAACCATTCCAGGCACCATAAACATCCTAAAAAAGTCACGAGTTTCTTTTTTCCCGCCATTAACTTTTTCGACTTCGGCCAGGTAATCAAACGCTCGACCTGGACGCAAAGGGAAATCGTTCCAACCTTGGTACATTAAGATCTTGCCGCCGCGAGCTTTGAATTCACTCAAGTCTGCTGTGTCAACATCCATAAAGCTGATTTCCTCAAGCTGGCCGTGATCATTGGCCGGGTCGAATTTTTCAATGTCAAAATCAACCAGCCGCCTCATCAGTATGGCCAAGAACGAGCTTAAACTCTCATTTAGAGATTGAGCACCATCACCTAGCATGGCGTTGGGGAACATCCACATAGCCCAGTCACCCGCCGCTTCGGCTCCAGGCATCACACCCGGCGACACGAGGTTACCCTCGGAATCCTCGAGTCCCTTATATAAATGCTCAGCTGTCTCAATCTGACCAGGCGTTAAACAAGCATCACTAGCCTTTCCTTGGCAAGCTAATTTATTCAAATCGAGTAAATCCAAGCTGCACAACCTTGGATCGTTAATCACACCGTCTTTTACGCCGTCGAGCAAATCGCAGGCACTACTGGAGTTGCTATCCAATAGTTTCAAAGAAGCCTCCGTCAAAGGCCCTTCAGATTGTTTTTTAGCCGCAGCTATCGCCCAAGGCATAAACTCCTGAAAACGAAAAACAGGAGCACCTGCAATAATCCCGTCATAATCGTTTGGAAATCGTGTCGCTTCCAACAAAGCAGCTCGACCTCCGTTAGAGCAACCCTTTAAGTATGAGTAGTCTATGCCTCTGTCGTAGTAACTTTCGATCGCCGCTTTTGCGAATTGGGTTGCTAAATGCACACCTCGATAAGCATAGTCCAGCAATGCTTCCGGTTGATACGCATAATCGAAACTCATACCCTCATGTCCAGTATCAGTCGAGGCCATTGCAAACCCTCTGGCCAGCAGGCTAGTTATGTCTCCGATACTACCGGCGCCGCCTCCCACAGTAGAAAACATCATCCGGCCATTCCAATTTTCCACTGGCATCGTGACTTCCACCTGAATCGCTCGATTGATCACCGCCCTAACTTTGCAATGCTCAGGTAAGGATTCGCTCTTTGGAATCACTCGTCCGGTCTCTACTGCATAAGCCAAATCAGTTAAGCGATACAGGTCCCGACAATCTTTCTCGGTCTGTGTTGACGCTAAAGAAGACAACACCATACCTAAGCCTGTCATCAAAACGATAAAACGCATTTGCACTCCCCCACTAAAACAAAGCATCATTAAGGCACAATATTTCTGGTTAGGAAACAGGCGGGAGATAACTCGAAGCTCTCGGACACATAACAAGGGACAAAATGAAAGACTTAACTGGAAAAGTCGCTTTCATCACCGGAGCAGCTAGCGGAATGGGGTTAGCCATGGCGCGTTCTTTTTCCGCTGCCGGAATGAAAGTAGTACTCACCGATATAGAGCAGAGCGCCCTCGAAAAGGTAGAAAAGGAATTCTCATCAAGTAACAGAGAAGCTCTGTGCTTACAACTGGACGTGACCTCCAGAGAGGCAATGGAAAAAGCAGCAGAGAGCACATTAGAGCGGTTTGGCAAGGTCCACGTTCTAGCCAATAACGCGGGCGTAGCTGTACGTGGTTCGCTCGACGAAATGGATTACAAAGACTGGGATTGGACATTAGGTGTCAACCTAGACGGGGTCGTAAACGGTCTCCAAGCTTTCTTACCGCTTATAAAAGCTCACGGAGAAGGTGGCCACATTGTCAATACGGCCTCTATGGCAGGCCAGATTGCACTACCTAAAATCGGTATATACACGGCTTCTAAATACGCGGTAGTCGGCATCTCCGAAACTTTGAGACTAGATCTAGAACAAGACGACATAGGAGTGTCGGTCCTGTGTCCTGGCATAGTAGATACCAACATATTTGAGTCAGACAGGAACCGCCCTGGCTCCTTAAAAGCAGAAGGCGACGCCTCAAAATTTAATTTAGGCAAAAATGCAAAATCGATTAAAGAAAGCGCGCTGAACCCCAACATCGTCGGAGAAATGGTGGTTCATGCTATTGTCGAAAACGAGGCGTATATTTTTACTCACCCCGAGTTAGAGGAAGCGGTAGACAAGCGCTTCGAAGGTATCAGCCGATCCTTTGAGAAGTGGCGGAAGTATAAAAAGGATAACCAGCTCTAAGAATCAGTATGTCTATACTCGCAGCAGCCAAAAAAGTATCCGAACACGCTAATTCTTTCGTCGAGGAAAATGAAAGCATGGGAAGACTGCATGACGAAGTAGTCAAAGCAATGCAGCAATCCGAACTGCCCCAAATGTTAAAACCGGATTCTAATTATTCAATCAGAGAATTCATCGAAG
>CAJWGQ010000180.1 GCA_913041025.1 uncultured Gammaproteobacteria bacterium
TTTTCATAGGTGGGTTCTCTACTAAGATTAGTGTTCGGCCAATTTAAGTACCAGATGATTAGCATAGCAAAATAGGGTTTGTATGTGTCGATGGTTAGGGTGCTCTTCAGTAAGTTTTATTTAAACATGACCACTTTTGAACAAGTTTTGATTTAGCCCCCGCAGTAAAAACCGTAAAAATGGTGAATGGTCTGGAACCAATCCGTAATATAAAGTCATCGATAAAATTATAAGGAGTTCGACATGGAATTGACTATGAGGCAAGACCCTGTAGTGGCGACAGTTACTTCTACAGAAGTGCGAGATGATGGATCCACCATCAGCGCGAAGGCCGAAATGGGGCGTTACGGTATGGTGAGATTTACCATAAATCTTGAGTCCAGTGGCGACAGGTTGGGTGGTAAGGCTTTCGGCGGGGGTAGGGGCGCTCTAGAGGATGGAAGTTTTGTTTCGGGAACCTTTAGTGGGCGATGGCGTAGAGAGGGTACTGAGCTGGTCGTTCATGGTATCGATGAAGTTTCTAATGGCGATATGAGTCTGATTGTCTTCAATCTTGATGCCCGAGGCGATGAGGTGACGGTCACTCATTACGCTCTTGATTAAACTTTCAAGATCTTGGCTTGTCTAGAAAGCTGTTTTCTAGACTTGCGATTCGGTAGATCGGAGAAAACGAAAATTCTTGGCGGCATGTGATCTGTTTAAAGGTTATTGAGTAAGCGTAAGATCTTAAGGAGTGCTTCTATTTTCTTAAGTGGTTTCGGGTTCTCCGCTCAGCCAATCTCTTACCTCTTGAGATCGATAAACATCCTGAATCGTTTTTTCTTTGAGTGCGAACGAGTCATCGTGTTTCAGGGTTGGACTGCGTCCGAAAAAGTGTTCTCTGCCCAACAGGCTTCGAAGTTCTGATGGTTTGTTAACGAACCAACCGTCTTCTAAGTGATCGTGGCTCTCGATTGGTTGCATTCCAAGTCGCGAGTATGTCATGTGCAAGACGACACGTCGTCCAGGTGTTTTCCGTGCTAGACCGCCGTGCCACACGGAACCATTCCAAATCACGATAGAGCCCTTGGGAGCTATGACGGGTCTCATGCCCTCCTTGGATTCTACGATCGATAACGGAGGAGGGCACTTGTGAATATGGCTTCCTGGTATGACCATAGTCGCTCCATTATCCTCCGTGAACTCGTCGCAAACCCAGCAAGCCGTAGCCATTATCTCCCATTTTGGGAAAGGCGCCGGAAACCAGTCGCTGTCGGAGTGGAGACCTAGCATATTAGTTCCTGCTCTTCTAACCGAGCCTGCCATTTGTGAGAGCTGAGGGCAGCGACCCAGAAGAAAATCGACCACCGCAAGAGTAGCGGGGTGTGTGACAGCTTCGGAGAAAACAGGGTTTAATTCGAGCATATTTGTTCGGAACTGGATTTCTGCGATGGGATCTTTGTCGACCTGCTCGACTATGCGATTTCGTATTTCATCGGTCAGTCCGACTGAAACCTCATCTTGAATAACCGTATAGCCTTCGTCTACCAACTGTCGGATATTGTCAGAAAGATTCCACTCTTTCACTGTCGCCGTTAAATCGGGCGGAATCTCGTAAGGGTCTGTTGTAGTTACCCCATTTATTTCTGGCATGTCGCCTTTTATGTTCCTTCTAATCTGCTATCTGGGCATCAAGGGGCAGCATAAAACGCCATAGACCCTCCTTAACTCCAGATCTTTTCATTTCGGCTTGCGCTTCTTTAATTACAGCCCCTGACGCGGTTTGGTCTCGGTACCAGCGATATCCTGCCCATGCCGCCGGTGTGTGACCTGATATTTCTATCGCCGCCATTTCGTAATATCCGCGAATATCTTGGGCGACCCTGGCTGGTATTCCTGGTATTCCTGCTTCCTTCCATGGAGTTCCTTCGGCGACTTTTACAAAGGCACTTATTGCGTCCGGAATAGCGTCTGCTTGCAAGGTTCGAGCAGCCCCGGCTCGGTTCCCGAGCTTTTTGACTGCTCTATCGTAGGCTTGGCGAAGTCCTCTCGCTTCATCTACGGCAGGGTGAACACTGGCATCAAACCGCGGAGGCAGACTACAAACCAAGTTTTCTTCTGTGTTATCGACAATTACCTCCGGAAAATCTTTGATCACCTGGGTTGGGGATTCCAAAAGGGCGAAAGCCTCCAAGATGACGCTATGCTGGAATTCAGCATCATTAGGTTTTCCGATAGGCCGACCCAGCGGAAAATCGCAAAATAATCCCCGAGGAGGTGCCGTGTTATATAACTGTTCGCGAATTGATCCGATGGTTACTGTGGCTATTCCTGCCGACTCGAATATATGAGCGAGCGTACTGACAGTACGCGTACACAAGGGTCAGACAGGCGTTAGCAGAACAACGTCGACCTCGTGTTTGTTTAGTAGTGCGGCGGCCGAAGGTCCCCCGTCTAGTCGGATTCCTGATAGGTCGAATTGATTGCCAGCCACAGCGATATGGACCTCCGAGACTGAGCCTATAACGCCTTGATTTTCCAGCTCCTGTAGACGATCGATGGGGAACACCACATTTAAGTCGGCGCTCACGCCAGAAGCGTCGAAGTTGGGGCTCCAGTGACCAACAACAATGTCGCGGCGATCCTTCTCCAGTACTCTGTAGCCGGTATCGCTGGGCGCAAAGTCATCGTCATCCTCGTGATGCAACGAAGCTGAGGTGACTATCGCGACTTTACTATCACTGAGCGGCTTGGGTATCACGAAGGCCGGGTTTTCTGGTTTCGGACATTCGGCTGTAGAGGCCCCTTTTTTTATCATGGCATCCGTCATCTTCTACTCCCTAAAAAGTGAATCTCTAAGATTCTTTGTAAGTTACCGGAAAAGTAGTGATTTTGGGAGAGTGCTCTCTGTAGTCTCTGTGATGAGCTGAGAGTCGCGAGGTGCTTTTTGTTTTTCCAGCAAAGTGTAACCGCTCTAAGCATTCTCGCCGCGAAGAGAAGTCCGCGATTTTATGAGGACTACAAATGTAAGAACTGAAAACGACGATAAGGTAGCATGATGCTTCAATCTTAGGAGAAGAGAGCATGAGAATCATTTTGGTTGTTCTTGTGGGTTTTTTGGTGGCTTGTTCGGAGCAGGGCGTTGATAGGATTCATGAAATTCCTTTGTCGACTGAAATTGAAACCACAAATGGGAAAGTGGTCGGAAACGCTCGTCAGGAAGGTCTACTTGAATTTCTCGGTATTCCGTATGCGTCAGCTCCAGTTGGCGAACTGCGCTGGCAGTCGCCGCAGCCGATCGAAGATTGGAAGGGCAAACTAGATGCAACCAAAGCGGGTCTCCCTTGCGTGCAACCTGCTACTCTGAGTGAGTTTTACGCTAGAGCCTATTCTGAGACGAGCGAAGACTGTCTCACCTTAAATGTGTGGTCTAGAGCAACCGCAAGCTCGGACAAATTGCCCGTCATGGTATGGATCCATGGTGGTGCGCTTGTGATGGGATCTGGACGTGATTACGATGGGTCTGCGCTCACCTCGAAAGGCGTGGTGGTCGTGACAGTTAATTACAGACTTGGGCCATTTGGCTTTTTCGCGCATCCCGAGCTCTCTTCAGAGAGTGCGAACGGGGTATCAGGTAACCAGGGTTTTCGGGATCAGATCGCCGCGCTCGAGTGGGTGAGAGACAACATAGAAAACTTCGGAGGAGATCCTGAGAATGTGACTATTTTTGGCGAATCTGCAGGTTCCTGGAGTGTGTCGGTAATGCAAGCAAGTCCGTTGGCTCGGGGTCTTTTCCATAAAGTAATCGGCCAAAGTGGTGCTCGATTTATTCCTATCCCGGATCTCACTGAAGACCGCTGGGGTATTCCCAGTGCAGAGAGTTGGGGAGAGAAACTTGGAGCGAAGTTCACTGACGCTGATGGGGCTAGTCTCGAGACCCTGCGATCACTACCGGCTCAAGAAATCATGGATGTTTACGCTAAGGACCCCGAGGTTCTTATGAATTTTGACTATCTAACCATTGTTGATGGAGCAGTACTGCCAGAAGAGGTCGACAATATTTTCAAGTCAGGGAATCAAGCTAACGTTCCGGCGTTGATTGGATCCAATGCGGATGAGGCGACAACCTTTGACCCAGCACTGCTCAACCCACAGGCGACTGATCTTGATTACGGAGAGGCTCTTCGAGCTCAGGTCGCTATGATGCTTCCGGCCGGGGACGCAACCATCTTCGATCACTACTCAGCAGATGCTGACGTAGCCCAGAATTCCTGGGTTGAATTCAGCACTGATGCCATGTTTACCCAGCCCATGCGGCTTTGGGCGGACTACATGCAAACTGTATCCAGTCCAGCTTATCTATATTGGTGGACCTGGGCTCCGATCGTTGACGGCAGCGATAAGTATGGTGCCTTCCATGCTGCCGAAGTGCCTTTCGTATTTGGCGATCTGTCCACTTTTAATATGACCTCCAGGCCCGAAGATGAAGTATTTTCGGATCTGATGATGACAATCTGGACCAACTTCGCCAAGACTGGCAATCCTTCTGTCGAGGGAGTTCTTGATTGGCCAGCCTATGATTCGGAACGAGCAAATACAGCTGTGCTTGGTAAGGAGCTTTCCGTGGAGCCGGGTATACGTAGCGAACGAGTGGAAAAGATAACGGCCGCTTATTCTGCTCAACGAAGTAAATAATGAACAGTATATCTTGGGCGTTGGGTTGATTTATTTGATGCAACGAATGGTGTAGAGAAAAGCTAAGGAATGTATTTATGAAATCTTTTGACAATAAAGTTGCCGTGGTGACCGGTGCTGCTTCTGGCATGGGCAGATACTTGGCAGTGCTTCTCGCTAAAGTGGGATGTAATGTGGCTATCTGTGATGTCAACGAAGAGGAGCTCGAAAACACGGCAAAAATGCTTGAAAGCTACAACGTGGCGACCTCTCGACATGTTGTAGATATTGCAGATCAGTCAGCAATCGAAAAATTTCATCAAGAGGTGATAGATCACCACCAACGAGTCGATCTTGTATTTAATAACGCTGGCATCACCGTGATGTCTGAGTTCGGCGATATGCCCGAAACCGATTGGGATCGCGTGATGAAGGTTAACTTGGACGGTGTGATCAATATGACCAGAAAGTTTCTGCCAGACCTGAAATCTCGGCCAGAGGCAGCACTGATCAACACCTCCTCAATTTTTGGGATGGTTGCGGTCCCTGGACAGAGTGTTTACCACGCGACAAAATTTGCGGTCCGCGGGTTTACTGAATCACTGGCGAAAGAGATGAAGGGCACAAACTTGCAGGTCCATTGCGTTCACCCTGGTCACGTGGGTACCAATATAGCCTCCTCTGCAAAGCAGATAGAATCTAAAGAAGGTGAGCCTTCTAATTTGCTCGGGAAAAAATTCTCGGTTGAAGAACAGGGAAAGATGTTTAAAGAAAACGGAATGCATCCAAGCCGGGCCGCTAAAATCATTTTAAATGGCGTCAGGAAAAAAAGGACGCGGATATTTGTGGGCCTGGACGCCAAATTGTTGGATCTGAGTCAGCGGTTTTTTCCTTTGAACTACCAAAAAACATGGCCTCTTATTTTCTTGCCCATGATGGCTCGAAATCAGATGTTAAAGAAACCTTTGCCAGACTTACCCAGTGAACCATAGGGATTCTTTTGTTTTCAGATTCTTACCATCGTACTTAAAGAGCATTAGCTCATGTTTTTTCTAGATGCCGGCAGTTTTACTGAGGGAGAAATATCCCTGCAATA
>CAJWGQ010000181.1 GCA_913041025.1 uncultured Gammaproteobacteria bacterium
ATAAAGCTTCTTTGCAAGCTCGTAAGATTCCTTAGATCCTTCTTCTCTAAGTTTTGCAATAAGTTCTTGCACTGGATCTTTTTGTCCAAACTGATATGGCGCGACGATTCCTCTGGCGCCAGGGATGTTATAATACCACTGTAATTCCTTGAATGGTTGCCCATCGTTGTCAGGGAAGGAAAGAAGTCTTACGACATGCTCCTCCCCCTCAGTCGGCTTCCACATAACCGACCTGTTTTTTGTTGCGCCACTCAGGCGATCAAGCTTCTTTCGAATTGCATCAAAATCAATTCCCATTTTATTTTCTCCAATGTTTAAATTGCAATGCCTATTTCCTAGCTATTGCACTTTTATATTACAGACTGAAGATTAAATTTTCAATGTTTTTGGAAACTATTTTCTCTTTCTTTTTCTGCTGGCTTTGGATCTTTACTGCCCACCCTCGCCCTTTCTCTTGAATTAGATGACGTCTGGAGCTTCTCAAGTTATGCCCTATTTTGTCTTTTATTAGGCACTACCATCGGAGTTTACCTAACTACTAGGATCCTATTAAATGAAGAGCAGCGCCAACAATTGAGAGGGTATATGTACGTGTTAATCTTCGGTGTTAATGCTGTTCTTATTGTACTTCTAGTATCAATACCAGTGGCTACTACCTTCTTGATAGCTCTGATCTGGCAGTTAGTTTTATCCGCCATCCTGTTTACTCGGTTGATACTGCAAGCCTAGGTTAGCAGTAGGCTGACTGCTTGTGACGTAGATCCAAGGGCTAAGAATCTCAGTGATCACTCTCCACTCATATCAGTGATCGATTTGAATGTTTATTAAAAAGACCGAAGGGATCTTTAGGAAAACTACTTAACACTCCAAAGCTCTAAAAATCTCCCTCTACACCTATATATCCCCAGTACCCCCACTGACCTCCTGCATACCCCTCAGAGCGTCTTAGAAGCCCTCTAAGCAACGCTAAAACCTCACAGGCATCAGACTACCCCTCTAAATGAAGGTTTGGGAAAACTCCAGAGTTTACGGGGCCTGTAGAGTAGACATCTGAGTAGACATTCTTGATCCCTTGACAGTGAACTCGGGTGCTGGAAAGCTACTAAAAAGGCGGGATTACAGTATTATTGGTGCCGTTACTAGGACTTCTTACAGCCCCTGGGCACCACCTCCTTTATACCATTGCCTGATAGCGTGATGCGATGACAGCTTCGATGCTCACGAGCATCTCAAGCTCGATCTAATCGAAGGGAATTGAAGTAGCCCAGGCCTTTGTCGAAACCACTGTATTTTTACTCTGCCCCCTTCTCTTACCACTTTTTCTCAATACTGTATTTTTGCGCTCGCCCGTTTTATGATTGCTAGTCATGAAAGTTGTTCGATCTATTACTTCCCTAGTAGGCCTGCTGTTTCTATGCTGCAGCGTAAATGCAGCGGATTTTCCAAATTTTGTCTGGCTTACTTCCGAAGACAACTCGGTTCACTTCAGCCGCCTGTACAGCGAAGCAGGTATTCCGATGCCGGCAATCGAGGGCCTCGCCGAGCATGGCTTAGTTTTTGAACATGCTTTCTCCAATGCACCTGTTTGCTCGGTTGCACGAACTACACTATTGACAGGTGCGTATGCTCCACGCATCGGAACCCAATTCCATCGTCGCTCCAAACTCGTACCCTTTCCCGATAACGGGAAAATGTATCCGTGGTACCTGCAACAGGCTGGATATTACACAAGCAACAACAGCAAAACCGACTACAACGTGATTGTTGGAGAAGGCTGGGATGATTCTTCTCCCACTGCTATTTGGCGTAATCGAGAGGCTGGGCAGCCGTTCTTGCACGTTCAGAACACTGCCTTGACTCACGAAAGTAGTTTGCACTTCTCCCGAAATGAAATGGAGACGACTGCGAATAAAACTCCATCTGATTCAGTTACCTTATTCCCTTACTTTCCCGACACACCGACGTTTCGGTACACCCATGCGCGCTACCTTGATAACCATGTTCGGGTTGACGACTATTTTGCAGACTATATTGAAATGCTGGAAGAAGACGGCGTCCTAGATGACACCTTTATTTTCTATTTTGGTGATCATGGTGGAGTGCTACCCAGGGGCAAGGGGTATGCTTACGAAAATGGCTTACA
Source organism: uncultured Gammaproteobacteria bacterium (assembly GCA_913041025.1). Next base: position 2,144 of record CAJWGQ010000181.1, read on the forward strand.
TGTCCCGTTAGTTGTTTATGTGCCAGAAAATTGGAAACATCTTACAAATTCAGAATATGGCTCGCGCATCGATGGCTTCGTGAGCTTCATTGATTTTGCACCAACAATTCTGAACTTGGCTGGCATAGATATACCGCCTCACATGGACGGCAGACCCTTTCTCGGCGCCGGAGTTAGCATCGAGGAAGTCAATGACCGAGACGAAGCCTTTGGCTATGCAGATCGATTCGATGAAAAAATCGATCATGTGAGGACATTGCGCAAAGGGAACATAAAATATATTCGCAATTATCAACCTTTTAATGTCGATGCTCTGTTTAACGAATACCGCTATCGCATGCTCGCCTATGCTGAATGGTGGGACCTGTATAGGGCTGGCTCGCTTAACACGATTCAACAGCAGTTTTTTGAACCACGCCCTGCAGAGCAATTATTTGAACTCAGCGATGATCCATTTGAAACAAGGGATCTTGCGAACGATCCTGCTTATGCTGACTTACTTTCTGCAATGAGACAGGAATTGAACAGCAAAGTTAAATCAATCAATGACCTCAGTATGTTTCCTGAAAGCATGCTTTTTGCCGAAGCCTTCGATGACCCCGTTGCATTCGGACGGCAAAACAGTGCACGGATAGGACAGCTCGTTGACATTGCAGACTTAAGTTTGCAGTCACTTGATGATGTCACGGGAGATGTCGTGACTGCCTTGGAATCAGATGACCCCTGGGTGCGCTATTGGGGGCTGATAGTCTTGAGTAGTTTCGGGGAAGAAGCGCACTCGTTTACCGAAATCGCTCGCAGAATGGCAACTAAAGATGAAGAAAATCTGGTGCGGGTGCGCGCCGCCGAATTTCTTGGCTTAATTCAGGCAGAAAATCCAGCATCATACCTCATCGATACTCTGCTGAACGCCAACAATGAAATGGAAGCAGTGATCATTCTAAATACCATAGTGTTGCTGCAAGACTTTTCCGGTTACCAGATTGCAGTCAGCCCGGATCTGATCCCGTCACAGTGGCAGTCTAATGGGCAATCTAATTTGACTCTTCGCCTGGATCATCTGAATAACTAATCTCCACTAACTATGAGCACTGAAAACTTTTACAGAGCCACACCCACGCAGCAGGTCACTGCTCTCATAATGCTTTGCTTTTGCCTGATTCAATACGCCCACATAACGTCTGCTCAATCGCCTAAAGAAAATGCGGTGGGGTCCCGGCCAAATGTTATTTACATCCTCGCTGACGATTTAGGCATCGGTGATATTGAGCCGTTTGGTCAGCAACACATAAAGACCCCAAATCTGAACCGTATGATGCGTGAAGGCATGGTGCTGACTCAGCACTATGCTGGCAATACTGTCTGCGCGCCATCTAGGGCGTCCCTAATGACAGGCTTACACTCTGGACACACGCAGATCCGGGGAAATTTCGAATTAGGCGGATTTACTGATGAAGAAGAATTCGGCCAGATGCCCCTCAATCCAGGGACGGATACTGTTGCCACCATGCTACAAGACGCTGGCTATCGGACTGGAATGATCGGCAAATGGGGGCTCGGAGGTCCTGGTTCATATGGCACGCCAAATAAGCACGGATTCGATTATTTCCTGGGATACTTGGATCAAAAGCAGGCGCACAATCATTACCCAACTCACCTATGGGAGAACGAAGAGCGCTATCCTCTCGAGAATACGTTTTTGTATCCCCACCAGAGTTTGCCCGATAGCGCCGACCCCTATGACGAGACGAGTTATACGCCCTATAAGAGGAAAGACTATGCCCAGACTAGGTTAACCGGTGCCGCCCTAGAGTTTATCGAAACAACCAGTGAGCAGCCGTTTTTTCTGTATCTCGCATATGCTACCCCTCATGCTGCGCTGCAAGTGGCGGAAAAAGAATTAGCGCCTTATTCGGCGTTTAATGAAACGCCCTACACAGCAAAACGCAATTACTTGCCGCATCCAAAACCTCGAGCTGCAAGAGCCGCCATGATTTCCAATATTGACAGTAGCGTTGGAAAAATAATGGAGCGGCTTGAGGAATTGCAAATCGATGATAACACTCTGATCATTTTTAGTAGTGACAACGGGCCTACTCCAGAAGGGGGTGGCGACATGGAATTTTTCGACTCGAATAGCTACTATCGCGGCTATAAACGCGATCTGTATGAGGGCGGCATCCGCGTGCCTACCTTGGCACGTTGGCCCAGCAGAATTCAACCAGGGAGTCGCAGCGATCATGTGTCAGCGTTCTGGGATCTCATGCCGACACTCGCTGAGCTCGCAGGCACAGAACCACCAAAAACTGATGGACTTTCTTTCTTGCCAACCTTAATGCAGAAAGAAGGACAAGAGCAACATCAGAGTCTTTACTGGGAATTCCACAATACAAGAGGGGGTCACGTGCAAGCAGTCAGATTTTTGGATGATTTCTCCAAAAGCTGGAAGGCAGTACGTTTATACAGCCAAAGTTCAGACACAGAACCTGCTATCCAATTGTATGACTTAGATAACGATCCCGGAGAGTCCATAGATCTTGCCGAAAAAAGTGCAACACTGGTCGAACAGGCAAGAGAGATAATGAACAGTTCTCGCTCGCGTTCATTTATCGATGCCTGGAACTTCGATTAGCGCTGAAAAAGAGGAATGTTTTAGTGTTAAATTTCATTGATCAATCTCGAACCTAAAAATGGGTTGCCCTATTCAACTCTGAAAGAAAATTTTTTCCCATTAATCCTCGAATTGGCTTCACTTTCGAATCGCAAATCATTATCTTAATTTATTCATAAGAAGACGATTTATACCCTCACGGGCTAATCAACACTTTGTTAATTTATGGATGAAGCTTCTAATCACTTCAACACTATCCAATAATTTGTAACGGATACGCACTATGACAACAACAAAATTCTTTCGCCCGGCCTTAGGTATCTCTCTTTTAGTGGTGCTCGGGTCGGTGATTACCTCTGTTGAGGGTCAGCAGCAAATGAAATCTCAATCAGAGAATTCCTTAGGACAATTTGAACAGTTTCAAATCGGCCACCCAAGCTTTGTTAGCCCCCATGCCTCACCTATAGCCGTTAACAACAACCTTGTGTTTGTTGCTAATACTCCAGCTGATACTGTCGATATCATCGATTCCCAAACACGCGACGTGATTGCCCGGGTAGATGTCGGCGTAGATCCTGTCAGCATCGCTAGGCGTCCCGATGGCAAGGAAGTCTGGGTATCCAACCACGTCTCCGACTCTGTATCGGTAATCGACACAGATGAAAGCAGCCCGACTTTCCTAAATGTGATTGCCACAGTGCAGGAGTTTGATACGGCGCGTAAGGCTACGAATTTTGATGAACCGATGGGCATCGCCTTCGCTAGCAATGAGAAAGCCTATGTTGCCCTGTCTTCCAATAATCAAATAGCAGTTATTGATGTTGCCAGTCGCGAGGTAATGAAACGTTTAACCATTACCGCACAAGACCCCCGCGAAATCGTGGTTCGTGATGGCAAGCTCTACGTCATTCCCTTCGAATCAAATA
>CAJWGQ010000182.1 GCA_913041025.1 uncultured Gammaproteobacteria bacterium
AATCTCGAATTTCCGCCATTTCTAGGTTTACCATTTGACCGGTAATTAGCCCTTCCACGATGTTGGCAGTCGCACCTGGAGTGACCGAAAATACCCCGCTGTGCATTTTGACTCCAGAAGGCAATCCGATAACGGGAGTCTCTGTATTTGATTCTAGGCCCTCCAAAACATCTCTAGCCGTTCCGTCTCCGCCAGCAAAGATAATCAAGTCGCAGTCTTTTTGTTGAAACAGTTTCACGGCCTCGATCGTGTCCTGGGCCGAAGTAGGAACTGAAGGCTCATGCACAGATTCGTAATCGATTTGAAAAGAGTCAAACATGTCTCCGCCCATCGCTCCTGAGACCGAAACCCAATGAATTTCTTCGATCAAGTGACCTCGAGCACCGCGGAGAGATTCTAAGAACAGCTTACTTCTGTCCATAGCATGCCCCCTATGCAGATCACGCAGCTCATCCGACAAGGTATCGCTGCCCTTTAAAGCCAAAGGACCCCCGATACCCGCCACGGGATTCATGACGAAGGCTACTTTAAGCATAATTTACAACTAATCGCGCACCATTCCTGAGACACACTCGGCAATGGCCAAGGATGAGGTCAATCCAGGAGACTCTATACCTAACAAATTGATCCGACCTGTAACTCCATGACTCTCGGGTCCATGAATCAGAAAATCTGCGGCGGGCGACCCTTGGTTGCTTATCTTTGGACGTATTCCCGTGTAACCTTCCTGCATCCTCTCTGGCTCTATACCCGGGTAATATTCTCTAATCGCGGCTACAAAATCGTCAAAATGACTGCTGTCAAAGGAGTAGTCTAAGTCGTTTTGCCACCTCACATCTGGTCCGAATTTAACTTGTCCGGCCAAATCAAGGGTCACGTGAACGCCGAGGCCACCAGCTTCAGCTACTGGGTAGACCAGACGACTAAACGGCTGATTACCCGAATAAGAATAATAGTGTCCTTTGGCATAGAAGCCCCGTGGAGCGCCAGACGTATCACTAGCCAACTCTGGAGCCGAGAGACCCGCACTGTTCACAATCCATTCTGCGGCCAATTCGAAATCCGGGGTTCTCGCTATCCTATGGGTGTCGGTGGATTCGATCTCGATAACCTTGGTCAACAGCGCGATCGTGCCCCCATGAGATTCAATATCTGATTGAAGCGATAACATGAACGCGTGCGAATCGATGATTCCGGTGGAGGGAGATAACACGGCACCGACCGCCTTAACTTCCGGCTCTAGCTCTGCGACCTCAGCAGCCTCTATCCACCGTAGGTCGCCTACCCCATTAGCTTTCGCCTTTTGAATGTATTCGGTAACCACCGGGACTTGCACTTCTTTTGAGGCGACAATAATCTTGCCACACTGGCTGAACGGTATATTTCGATCATTACAATAACGGTAAAGCAGCTCCTTGCCTCGGACGCAAAACTGAGCTTTAAGACTGCCCTCTGGATAATAAATTCCAGCGTGAATTACCTCTGAATTTCGAGAACTAGTCTCAGTCCCTATTGCGTCATGCTGCTCCAACACGACAACCTCTTTACCAGTTTTAGCCAGCTCCGCGGCTACTGCCAAGCCAACGACTCCGGCTCCTATAACAATCACATCGACTTTATCCATTTATCCGGCGGGACTAGTTAACATTTTGTGAAAAACAACGAACCGATTTCATCAGGCTCCTACTAAAGACCGACGCTCTTGAGTGAAACTGATTCTCTAGCCGATGAAGTTCTCGTACCTTGGCAAGTTCGAGCTGTCCGAGGAACTGGCCTGTATCTGCCTCTAGATTGTCGGCACTGGGATGAAATGTCACCTGCGCGCAATCCGAAAAAATCCATTCGAGAGCCTGGACCCTGCATTCGAATCTAAAAAATTGATCTTGCTGCTCCGAAGTTCTGGGAGGCGACGAATATTCATATCCAAAGTCAACAAGAGCTCTACGAGCTACTCCCGCAATACACCAGTGAGCCGCCTCATGAAGAGCCGACGACGCATAATCGCTGCGGTAGATCAGTTTGCCGATTTCATCTTCAACAGGCGGGATATAGACAGGTTCCGCTTCACCGCCACGCATCTCCACCCGATACTTTTCGCCAAAGCAGTCATTAAAGCAGGACTGTACCTGCATGGAATTCAATTTAGATTACCTCGCAGCGTTCGAGAAAATTGAAATAACTATCTGATAAATATGGTTTTCCTTTTAATAGATGATCCAGGTACGCGCGTTCAGGAAGCAAATCATCTTGAAGCAAAGCTGCATTAGCAAAATAAGTCCAAGCCCATCTTGGACCACCCGCTGTTTCTAGGCACACCCTATCGCGCCCGTAATTCACGGGTGCGCGTTCAAAAGGGTCCATTTTAAGGATCTCTTCCGATGACACCAGCTCGTAAAGAACTCCTTCAACGACTCCCTGTTTATCGTATTCTATGTTCGCGTGACCGACTCCTGGAATCCCTGTACTGCGCTTGTTGAAAAGCATCTTGTACCCGCTCAAAGTGGCGCCCATCTTGTCGCGTGTAACTAGCCCCCGTTCCGCTACTCGTTCTGGATTCATGTTCGATCCATAAGCGAAATAAAAGTGAATGACAGTCATTGGAGATTACCCTTTCCGGATCCAGAACTCTAAGCAGCCATCAGAGACAACGGAATCGACCATGTCGTGTCTCATGAATCGGCAGAACTGTTCAAGATCTCTCTGTGTCGTGGGATCAGTTGCAAGAACATGCAGGACCTGCCCAGTTTCCATTTCGCGAACTCGGTTTCTGACTAACATTAACGGTTCAGGGCACACAAGCCCGCTCGCGTCTAGCTCAATATCTGATTTCAAGCGCTCAACAGAACAATTACAAAAAAATATTTTTACACGCCGACAATAAGATCACAACATCGCCGAGGTTTTCACCTCAAAGACTTGACAGACATCTTTCGTTCAACCAACCTAGTCTCCCTAATCAAGGACCTCGATTCTGTCTTACACTACCCCCAAAATTAATTATCCTGAAAAAACGCTATCAAAGCACATCACTAGACTTTCCATACTTCTAACTTTTGCTCTCGCTCCAGTGGATGCTTTTACTCAAAGCGAGCAACTAGTCCAAAATGGCCAAACTGAAGCTACCAGTGCGTCAAGCGACGCAACGGCAGCACCGGATCAAAAGGGCCTATATGCCTTCCCGAAAAGGCAAATAGAAATCGGCGAGGCCGACGAAGCATCAACTTTCCTAGAGACAAGAATCGAAGATATCGAGATTACAGAACACCTGACTCATCCCAGCTTAGTAGAACCACTGACCCTTCTGGGAGACGCTAGAATAACCCAGGGCCAAATAAAGGAGGGGTTGCTGTTATACGATCGTGCAATTTTTATTCAGCGAGTCAATTTCGGTTTGTTCGACTCTAAACAGCTCAAAATCATCTACAAAGAAGCAGACGGCCTAAAGCTTCTGGGCGATCTAGAAGAGGCTCAAAAAAGAGAAGAATACGCCTACGAGATACTTCAGCGAGCCTATAGTCAGGACGACCTGCGTCGTATTCCTGGTCTCGTCAGGCTCGCGGAGTTCTATGACACCATATACGGTTACCTGGCCAGTAGAGTCTTCTACAGAAAGTCTCTTCAGATTTTGATCGCTAACGGCCGAGAATGGGAGCTCGAAGCTATACCGCTTCATAATGGGATAGCTCATTCCTATTTGATGGAACGCTTCCCGCCTTTCTATGTCTCCGATGGCTTTGACTCTCGATCAATCGGCATCGTCCCAGGGCTTAACGATGCAGATCGATTCCAACAAAATCTGAGCATCAACAATTTTCCTGAGGGTGAGCGAGCACTGCAAGCGGCAGTTACCATCGCGACACAACAGGAGCCTCAGAATAAAGAACTCATCGAAGAGGCGACCATGCGTTTGGGCGACTGGCATCTTATGTGGGACCGCCAAAAAGAAGCCAACGCACTCTATATTTCGGTTTACCAATCGATGGAAGCTAGAAACATCGATCCCAACCTTACATTTGCGATACCAAAACTGATTTACCTCCCAGAACCCAAAGAGCCAAGACGACCTGAATCTATGCAATCGGTGGAACCCAAACAAGGACTGGTCGAGTTAAAATTCCTGGTGAAGACCAATGGCAGAATAGCCAAAATGGAGACAATCAAGACGGAACCGCCGAAGTTGATGGAATTTCAAATTCGCAGGAGCCTTCGGGAGGCGGTATTCAGGCCGGCTTTCTTTGAGGGCATTCCAGTCAAGAACTATCCCCATACATTCGTCTATGAATATGACTACTTCCCGCCCGAAAACTTGCCTGGCTCAACCCCATAGTCTGGGGTTGAAGTCAGGAGCGGTGGCCTTATGATAAGGCGTGAAGTGTCAAGTTAGTGAAGATCAACAATTTTCACCCACTTGTCTCTGCCTCAAGAAAAGGAGCGAACGTGGACCTTGACCATTTTTTTCAGAGATCTCGCAATCGACTATCTTCGCTGGCCATGCTGCCATTAATCGTCGGATCAATGATACCCGCATGCGCTCCGATCACGCCGCCCCCTAGCCTGCCGTCTCCAATTAGTATTCCCAGCATGCCCTCAAGTAGCAGTTCGCCCTCAAGCATGCCTAGCTTGCCATCACCAAGCGCACCAAGCTCGTCACCCTCGCAACCTAGTTCATCGACAACGTCCTCCGGGGCCCCACCAAGCAGGACTCAAGATTCCGCATCGGCTCCAGGTTCTCAGACTCCTGAGTTTCCCAAAAGAGAAAACGGTGATGATGCGTCTAGCTCTGACGACCCAGGAATTTTTGATCCCCTGGCAGGAGAAGCTAACGAGGACAATGACTCACAAGAAGACAAACAAGAACTGAGCTGGGAAAAACCCAAACCCAGCTCCAGCTCAGAATGGGAAACCAGCAACGAAACTCCGAGCGAATCTCCCCAGAGTTCTCAGTCCGAAGCTTCTGGAGAGGACGGCTTAGAATCACAAACTGCGCAACAGGGCAAACTCCAATCAACGCTCGATGATTTTGACCGAGAGATAATGAACGAGAGACAGGTTCTGGCTGCCAGCGAGGCGCCTGCCTCAGAATCGCAACTCAAAGTCCAGGATGCAGGACCAGAGCCTGCCAGCGGCGGGCCTCGCGTCGACGAGAACAAAACTACCATTCAAGGCGGCTCCGGTGGCTTCCAAGTGAGCACGCAACCCATCCCTACTAGACGGGTGGGCAACCCAATCCCGGAAGACATCCCCGATGCGCGTGACGACGACATTATCGCGCGCCAGCTTCGCGAGGCGGCCATGCAGGAGGAAGACCCAGTCTTAAAAGAAAAACTTTGGGAAGAGTACAAGCGTTATAAACGAGGCTAAACAGTGAGGCCACTAGTGCATCAAACCATCTTAATAATCTGGCTACTATTTGGCCTAGCCGGGTGTTCGACCCAAACGGTGAGGGTCGTCGATATGACGCCGCCTAAACAGCTGGCACAGAGCTTGCCAGAGGACCAGCTCCTCGACGTCGGTATCTCCACTTTCAAAGACAACATTCCCGAAGATTATGATGAGCGGATAGCGCAGATCATCAGTCCAGAAA
>CAJWGQ010000183.1 GCA_913041025.1 uncultured Gammaproteobacteria bacterium
CCCGACATCCTGCTCCCAAAGCAGGCGCGCTACCAGACTGCGCTATACCCCGATAACAGAAAAATGAAATTCCTGAAGCTTCGCGATGATACTGAGACACTTCGAAATGGTCAAATCTCTCTCATCAAGTAGCATTCGTCATACCATTAGAGATGATACTTTAGTCAGGTTAAACTATAGCTTTTGAGCAAACTATGACAGCTAACATTCTAGATGGCGCGAAGTTGGCAAAATCCATACGGGCCAAACTAGAACAACAAACAAACGAATGGATCAGCAAAGGAAATAGACGACCTGGCCTCGCCGTAGTACTTGTAGGAGATGATCCAGCTTCCGAAGTCTATGTAAAAGGAAAAGAACGAGACTGCAAAGAAGTTGGATTCCATTCACGAATTGAAAAAATCCCTAACACCGTTACGCAACAAGAGTTGGAGGAGCTCGTAAGGAGCTTTAACTTAGACGATACTATTGACGGGCTACTTGTGCAGACACCTTTACCAGAACACATCGACGAAGATCGCATAGTTGACTTGATTGATCCAAAAAAGGATGTCGATGGTTTCCATCCCTATAACATGGGCCGTTTAGCAATCAGAAGGCCAGCCTTGCGCTGTTGCACCCCTTGGGGAGTAATGCAAATGCTGGATCACATTGATACCAAATATCACGGGCTAGAAACAACCATCATTGGAGCCTCAAACAACGTCGGGCGACCGCTCACGCTCGAGCTCCTCTTAGCAGGTTGCACAGTAACTACTACGCACAAGTTCACAAAAAATATCGAGACAAAAGTACAAAACGCGGATTTAGTCATTTCCGCTGTAGGCAAACCCAATCTAGTGCCTGCTAGTTGGATAAAGCCAGGCGCGATTGCCATAGATATCGGTATTACTCGAGATTCTAACGGTAAGCTTCATGGCGACTTCCAATTTGAAGAAGTAAAGGAAGTCGCTTCATGGATTACTCCTGTACCTGGTGGTGTAGGCCCAATGACGAGAGCTGTGCTGTTGCAAAACACCATGCAGGCTGCGATTGATAGCATGGAAAGAGTTGAATAGTTTGCACAGAATCTTCATCTCCGATCTGCACTTGGAAGAACCTAGCAGTAATAGCTTTCTGAAATTTATCGAATTTATGGGGATCGAATCGGCTCGAGTAGATGAAATATACATCCTCGGAGATCTGGTGGAAATGTGGATAGGAGACGACGACAAAGGTCCCAACGCGACTCAACTGCAAGCGACGCTCAAGTCTGCAAGTTCCGCATGCAAAGTATACATAATGCATGGAAATCGTGATTTTTTACTGGGCGAGAAATTTTGCGATGCCACGGGGGTTACTCTCTTAGAGGATCCCCATGTTATAGACGATCATATTTTGCTGAGCCATGGAGACATTTTGTGTACCGACGATGCAGATTATCAAGCAGCTAGAGCCCTTTTTAGAGCTCCTTCCTGGCAAAAAGAAATATTGGAAAAACCTCTAGCAGAGCGAGAGATGCTAGGAAGAGCGTTGAGAGCTCAAAGCACCGAGGCCAATGCAAATAAAAGCGTAAACATAATGGACGCCAACGAAAATGCCATCATAGAGCAACTAAAAAAGCATCATGCAGATCTTTTGATTCACGGTCATACCCACAGGCCAGGCCAATATATGAACCGCATCGTAACGGGAGCCTGGGAGACCAACGGCTGGCTTTGTAGGCAAAGAGACCAAACGTTTCAACTGGAGTGTTTCAGTTTGGCAAACCACTATGAAAGCGAAACTTTGGATCTGGACTAGTAATTAATGCCCACTCTGTGTCAAGAAAACACGAAGCTCTCTCTTGTACTTCTAGGAAAGAAGAAAAGTTACATGCCATCTCCAAATAATCTTCAAAATGTCTTGCCTCCGAATTGAGCAACTTCGAATAGAGGGTACTTATATCACTGGGCAAGACTTTGCTTAAGCCAAAAAACCTTTCGCAGGATCGAGCTTCCACTATTGCTCCACAAATCAACAAATCAACAAGTCTTCCCGGTTCACTAGTACGAATATCCTCTCGAAGACGTTTCGCATAATCTGACGCCGAGATAAATTCGTAATCAACCTTCCTGGTCGTCATCAATTCTAATACTTGTTCAAAGTGCCTTAGCTCTTCCCTAGCTAAGCGTGAAAGTTTTTGTAGTAAATCGCTGTGTTCAATGTACTTATACATTAGTCCAAGTGCAGCGCTTGCCGCCTTCTTTTCGCAATTAGCATGGTCAATCAATAAACAAGGAATATTGGTTGATGCAGCTTCATACCAAACCGATGGAGTCTCACCTTTTAAAAAACCCATTACCGGCTTAATAACGACTTGTGAATTCATACCTTTATTTTGAAATTTCGTTCGTAGTGAGCTTGAGCCCGCACATACATTTCAGATTCTAGACCACTCATTAATTTGGAAACATCCAACGAGTCTTCATGTAAACCTGTTACCTCTAGACCGCCAAAATCCAACCTCTCTGATTTCGTAATAAGATAGGCGAGAACAGCATATTTTTTCTCATCCAGATCTACTGATTCAAAACCAACCTCATTACACAACTCTTCAAACCTCGGATGATTAGCGATGTGCAGATGCTGCGAAACCACCTCTTTTTTAATTTGTTTAAGTCTTTCCAGAATAGATACTTTCTGTTCCTCGGTATAACCATTCCAGCCGACTATTTCATGGGCAAATCGTCTGCATCCTCGACAGACAAGATCTCCATATGTTGTGGAGCATATTCCTACGCAAGGTGATCTGGTCTTTTGCTTTATTCCAGACAATTTACAAAAGGCAGGCTTTCTGATGTGTCATCCGTGGCTGTGAAGCTCAAGGACACTGGCCTTATTCTCACGATTATCGTTTTTCATTTCTTGCATCGCATCATTTCTGATTGATGAAACATTTAGCAGGTAATCTTCATCTACATCACCCGTTACATACTTTCCATCAAAAGCCGAGCACTCGAAGTCAAATATCTTTGGATTTCCCTCGTGAACACTGGATTTGAGGTCATCGATCGACTGATAAACTAGCCAGTCCGCATCGATAATATCCGCCACCTCTTCTTCAGTACGATCATGAGCAACTAACTCTTCTCTCGCAGGCATGTCGATCCCATAGACATTTTGATACCTAAGCGCGGGCGCGGCTGACGCTATGTAAACCTTTCTTGCGCCTGCTTCTCGAGCCGCCTGAATAATCTCTTTAGTTGTAGTACCGCGGACTATTGAATCATCGACTATCAGGACATTTTTACCTTTAAACTCCAGATCTATCGTGGCTAACTTATGCCTGACAGATCTGCGTCGTTGTTTTTGCCCAGGCATAATAAAGGTACGCCCAATGTAGCGGTTCTTAACAAATCCCTCTCGATATTTCACGTCCAGCATATGAGCGAGTGGTAATGCTGACGTACGTCCAGTATCCGGCACCGGCACCACGACATCAATATCATGAGAATTCTGAGAGTAATTGGATAGAATATTCTGAGCGAGATATTCCCCCATACGCAGGCGACTTTTATAAACTGATACGTCATCTATAATTGAATCGGGACGAGCGAAATAAACATGCTCAAAAATACAGGGATTCAAACGTGTTTGTTCTGCACATGTCTGAAGGGTTATTTCTCCCTCATTAGAGATAAATACAGCTTCACCAGGCTCCACATCTGCAATCTTTTGAAATCCTAATAGATCCAAGGCTACAGACTCTGATGCCAACATGTACTCCATGCCCTGATCAGTCTCTTTAAAGCCATAAACCAAAGGCCGAATCCCAAATGAATCCCTAAATCCCACTATTCCAGTCCCAATAATCATGGCGACCGCAGCGAAAGCTCCATGGCAACGCTTATAAACACCCTGCAATGCCTGAAATATATCACTCGGACTGGGATCAATCGCTCCAACCATTTGAAGTTCATGAGCGAAGACATTTAACAACACTTCTGAATCGCTATCGGTATTTGTATGCCGTAAATCTTCTGCAAATAAATCAGCTTGTAACTGATTTGCATTCGTAAGATTCCCGTTGTGCGCCAAGGTAATCCCATAGGGAGAATTGACATACATAGGTTGAGCCTCAGCAGAACTGGAAGACCCTGCTGTAGGATAACGACAATGGCCAATCCCAATATTGCCAACTAAACTTTGCATGTGTTGATCAACAAATAAATCTCGCACCAACCCGTTACCTTTTCTTAAATGCAAACGGCCGTCCTCACTGGTTGCCATCCCGGCGGCATCTTGACCCCTATGCTGGAGGACTGTGAGGGCATCATACAACTGCTGGTTAACCGACTCTTTGCTAACTATCCCGACGATGCCACACATAGACTTTTTCCGAATTGAAACGCAAATTTAACTCTTCTCATAGTAACCTAAACCAATGATATTTTTCTCTTAAAGATCTGGATTCAAACCAGGATCTAGATCAGGAATATTATCCACCGAACTCTTTGCAACCCCTAACAAATCAACTACAAGACTTTCATAAGCCAATAGGTAGGTTGAGACTTTTGAATTTTCAGCCCAGCTATTCGTCGGAAATAGCTCTATAAACAAAACAAGCAATATGGTTGAAATAACGACTCCTCTAGCTATACCAAAAACCATTCCCAAAAATCGATCCAAACTACCAAGTCCAACTAAACTCAGAAACTTGCGGACTACAAATTGGATAAAACTAGAAACAATGAGAACACCAACGAAAATAGCAGAAAAAGAAAAGATCAGGCGAAGTGTTTCCCCAGCCCATGTCGGATCAAGTAGATTCGCGAAGTTTGGACTAAATAGTATGGCAAGAAAGAAGGCTAAAACCCAAGCTATTAATGAAATAAGCTCCCTAATCAATCCTCGATACAACCCGTAGATTGCTGATGTAATGACCAGTGCCGCAATAATCAAATCAAACACTGCGATATCAGAAGTCATTTTTATAAGGTCAATTCCATTATTTGGGCTTCAAGTGAAAATTCGTTGTCTATCGACAATCGCATTTGTTCAGCATCTTTTTTATCAAGTAACGGTCCCACAGCAACTCTGTGGATAATAACTCCCTCTTTGTTTTTCATTGAGGAAATAAAAGCTTCATATCCTCCGGCCCGCAGTTTATCTCTAAGGTTATTTGCATTATTCACAACTTTAAAGCTCGCAGCCTGCACTGAGAACACCTTTGACTTGGAGCTAAGAGGGACCAACACAGGTTGACCAAACAGGGTGCCATTTTCAGTAGAAAACCCTTCCTCATCTACGGAATTTCTGAGCTCCTGAATAACCTCTAGCACATCTGACTCTGGGGCCACTTCGTCAAAAGAGGGCATATCAGGGATTTTCTCAACATCCACTTGGAGCTCTGGAACGTCCACACTTTCAGTTACAGAATCACCCATCAGTAGAGTAATCAAAATATAACCAGCTGATAGGAGAAATAGAGTT
>CAJWGQ010000184.1 GCA_913041025.1 uncultured Gammaproteobacteria bacterium
GATTAATACTATACGGCCTGAAACAGAGGCTATTGAAGGGGAGGTAATTGATCAATGCGAAAGATAGAAATCCACGACCTAATCCAATTACTAGGGATGGTGGGAATAATTGGTTCTCTTATATTTGTTGGTCTTGAAATGAGGCAATCGCAGCGTATTGCTCTCGCAGCGCAGCAGACGGAAAGAACCAATATGTTTCTGAATAACGTTAACAGCCTCGCAGAGCCGCAACTTAATTACTCGACGATGCAAGGGCAGCTGGCTGGGCAAACGCCTGTCACTACAGATTACGAATGGGCTATGGTCAACTCAGCTCACGCCTTTTGGTGGATCGCTGAGAACGACTACACCCAATACAGCCTTGGTCTGATGGGCGAGGAAATTTGGCAAGCAAAATTGCACGTAATGTCTCTTCAATACAACGGCTGCGCTGTCCGAGAGGTTTGGGAGGTAAGAAGGAACACTTTGGATGCGCGACTAGTCGAGCTAGTGGAAAGATTTCCTGACGAATGCACGGAGTAACCCATGAAAAGAGTTAGCTTAGATACATGGATTCAATTATTGGGGATGGTTGGGCTTCTAGGTGGTCTGATTTTTGTTGGATTAGAGATGAAGCAGTCGCAATTAATCGCACTTGCCGGGCAGCAGCAAGCTCGCGTCGACACCTTTACAAATTTCACTAGCTCCCTGACGGAAGCGGGTATTAGCAACCAGCAACTAC
Organism: uncultured Gammaproteobacteria bacterium; assembly: GCA_913041025.1. Next base: position 722 of record CAJWGQ010000184.1, read on the forward strand.
TCGCAATGGCGAGCGGGAGAATCGAAGTGACGGAAGACTATGAGGCGGCACTCGATAACTTGGCGCATTTCAGCTGGTGGGTATACGAAAATGATTTTTTACAATACACCCTCGGGCTTATGGATGAAGAAATCTGGGCCGCCAAGCTAAGTCCACTGCAAGCCACTTACAACTTCTGCAATATAAGGCAAATCTGGAACTCAAGAAGAAACGGTCTAGATAAGAGATTTGTCGCTCTTGTGGAATCATTTCCAGACGAATGCACGGAGTGATCGATGAAAAAAGTTAGCTTAGATACATGGATTCAACTGATTGGTATGCTCGGTGTATTGGGTGGATTGGTTTTTGTCGGCTTAGAGATGAGACAATCGCATACCATAGCTTTGGCTACTCAAGTCCAAGCAAGACTGGAACAACTATTGGATCGAAATAGAACTTGGTTTGAGGGGCAGTGGGAGCTGGGCTATACCCTTGCAACAACTCCTTACAATCAACTCACTGATTCAGAGAGATGGGCTAGGGATCAAGATTTAGATTGGATTCATAGAATGCAACAAAATAGTTACTACCAATACAAGATCGGACTGTTAAGCGATGAACAAGCAAGTGCACTCTTGGTATACATTGAGAGATATTGGGGAATGTGTGATGTCCGTCATGTCTATGACTTTCCAGCTTTGGAACCAGCTTATGCGGAGTACCTTAGGTCTTTAGATGACCCATGTGAATAATGCTTAAAGACTATCTCGAACAACGTCATATCAGTTTAGCCTCAGGCAGAAGTTCTATCGCACTGGAGCGTGAATACTGGCAAGCACTTGAAGTGCTTGCCTATGAAGACGGCTGACAAGGAATACAATGTACTTCCTTCTCGCTTGCTTTTTTTGTTATGCATTCTAGCTCAGCTGCGTATTTCAAAGTTTCGAGTAGTCACCAAACCAGTTGCACATAATGTTTCAATTCCGTTACTTATCGCAAATACTTCACTCTTCCCGACCGAAACAGATTTACCGGATGATACAGCGTGCCCACGAGCGATAAATGATTCTCCCGATGCTGGGGCTACTATTTTTGTTGTGAAGTCGATAGTAGAAAATGCCCAGCCAGAAGGCAGCTTGGTTCCAATAGCGCAGCAAGCTGCTATGTCCATTAGCATGCCCACAGGGCCTGCTTGAAAAAAACCTTTCGCGAAGGAAAGCTCTTCTCTATATGGGATCACTATCTCCACAAAGCCAAGTTCAATTTTGGTAAATCTCATCCCAATAAATTGCACTATTGGCATTTTAAATACCAAATCTTCAATTGCTTCTTTAAAATTTGGGTTTTTGGGCATCTCTACCATTTGTACTTCCTTGCATCCGTTTTCAAATTCAATTCTGATATTGAGGAACCCATAATATATCGTATAACTGGCTTGTCCCCAGACCTTCTTCTATCGCCTGTTTGATTTCTCTATTTGAAAAACAAGCAAGCGTATTTGAGAAAGCAGTGGATAGCCGGAAAAAAATTGTAAAAATAAACTTGGTAGGGGTTTTGAAAAGTTCCGAGTTAGCGGAAGGAGAATCGTGCCCGCAACCTCAAACCCAACTGCTGCGAGCAGAGTAATATACACAATCATCGGACTTTAGCCTCCTGAACTGTGAGGTTCATCGCAATACTTTCAAGCAATGGGCAGTTTGTTACGTATCGGTCCCACTATTTAAGAACAACATCTACAATGATAGCCATTTTGCCCATTCTACAGTTCTACCCGGATATCCAGGAGTCTGAAAAGGCCAGTCTTCCGAAATCCACTCTTTGACGGTGGCAAAGAGGAACTCGTCGTAACCGTCCTCTACGACATCAGCTCGGACCCACATAGTTATGCTTACGTCAAAATCACCTCTATTTGTGGGATTAATATAAAGACACCCAATCACACGCTTCTCGTCTAGTGAGACAACGGTGTAGGCAAAAGATGATCTATTCTGAAACTCTTTCTGGTGCCACCCTAGGTCAATCAAGTCTTGTTCAAATGTTAGGTCAGTAGACGGCCAGGTTGAATTTGGACCAAATACGCCCTGAAGGTGGCCCAAACTAGACATTACGGCGTCATAGTCCTTCACGACATCATTTACAGTAAGGGTCCTAATTCTAAAGTATTGGTTTTCCAGTACAGTAGGAACTTCGAAATTTGGAGGGACAAAAGGTCTGGATTGAGCAAGTGAAGTCGCTGGTGATGCGATGAGTAAAATCGCCACGATTCTAATGGAAAAGAATGTCATTTTCAGTCCTCGGTGATCCTTGATCTCGCCGCATGGAGACAGGTAACAGCCTATCATGAAGCGGGCTTCATAATACCTTGAATGCTTGAGTTGAATGTACTCTCGAACTTCCGAAACTCAATCGAAATAGCTGATTCTCTCCTGTGACGTGAGAGCACACCGCTCATCACTGCTACCCACTGTACAGTGGATATCCAGAGGCTTCTCTCTCACCACTGCGGCAAAGCAAAGCAGTGTTATAGCCATTATCAATCTTGTCATAGTCCTGAAAGTCTCCGTCATGCGGGTTGTGTAGGATCGGCAGGTAAAACCGTTTTTCTTTGAAATCGCCTCCCGCAAAAGTAGCTTGATAATATAATCCACGTAGATGACGCTACCCCCCCTCTTTTTCTGCAGACACTACACCCGTCCACGGGGTAACCACTTTTAGACACGAATTTGTTAAATTTATTTCTGGTCAAGATAAATACTTAATGGTTAGTGTGCGCCCCTTTATGGTGCAATCAAAGATTCAATTCAACCGTTCATCAATCTACCAACTTTTACTAATTCCCTCGGCGGTATAGCCAAATAACTTTACGATTTAGTTGGAACGAAAAAGTACTAAGGCGTACGGTGTTGCGTTCGGTCCGAGGTACAGTATCATTTAAGAACATTTGGATTTGTTTAGTCGTAATTAGGAAGTAACTAAACGGATGAATGAACTATTAAAATCGAGCCTTGAGCTCGCTGTCTTCGCTCATGGTGAAGGAAAACTATCCGAAGCCGTGATTCGCTATCAAAGCATTTTGGGATCCGTCGAAGGACGCCAATTGAGCCGGACCGAATCGGCCCTATTAGCTGTCGCCCAAAACAATTTAGGGTTCATAATGCAGTGTAGAAAAAATACTTCTGCAGCTGCGGAGTGTTATCAAGCTGCAGTAGAATTGAATCCGAGCTATTCCGAGGCCCATCATAATCTTGGGCATATTCTCCATGAAGTCGGCGATCTAAAAGGCGCAACACAAAGCTATGAAAAAGTCGTTCAAATAGCACCTAAATGCATTGATTCTCTGAACACATTGGGTTCTGCTTTATTGAGCTATGGAGACTTACCACGCGCAAACACTATCTTTAGACAAGCCCTTCAGCTCGATCCTCATTCGCCTCGGGCCCTAAATAACCTCGGCAGCGTTCTATTAGCGCTTGGAGAAGTAGAAGAGGCCATAACGTACTTTAAAGCAGCAATACGTTTAAATCCAAATTATGAAAATGCTCTTATTAATTTGGGTGATGCCTTTCGTGATCTTAAGAAATTAAGTAAAGCCTATAAATGCTACTCTGAAGCGCTTGTTTTAGAGCCAGATTCGATAAGAGCTCATAACAGCCTTGGCAACCTACTTCGATATGATAAAAGATACGAAAAAGCGCTCGAATCTTTCAACGTTATCAATTCGTCGATGGCAGATTCGAAGCGATCCAGAAGTCCAAAAAATGACGAATACTGGTTTAATGCAGAGGCGCAAGCTCTGGAATGCTTATTTCTTCTAGATCGATATGAAGAATTAATTGATAAGTTGAAAGCTTTAGCGCATGAGAAACCAGATGACAGACGAATTTCTGCTTTAAGTTGCTTTGCTACAGACCAACTTGGGATTAGTAATCCATATAATTTTTGCCCTAAGCCTTTAGAATTCATCCATATAAGTAGCTTAGCTGCGCACATATCTGAACTCCCTTCTTTTATCAAAACCTTGATTGATGATGGTTTACAAGAACCCATGGTATGGGAACCCAGACATGGTGTGACCGACTTAGGTTTTCTATCAGCGAACAGTATTTTTTTTGCAAGCGACTCATACAGAAAGCTTGAACAAATTCTTTGGAAAGAAATAGAAATTTATTATAAAAAATTCAGAAATCAAGAATGTAAGTTCATCGAGCTATGGCCTCACAATTATCAACTTAAAGGCTGGCTAAATAAGCTACGAATTAATGGATATCAACGCTCACATATTCATCCTGCAGGGTGGCTGAGTGGCATAATCTATTTAAACGTAAAACAATTCGCTTGCAAGGATGCTGGAGCAATTGAGTTTGGTTTACGCGGCTATGATTTTCCCGAATCTACGAAAGTAAATCGAAATAAGGTTTATCATCCGAAAATTGGAGATATTATTCTATTTCCCTCGTCCACTTTCCACGCTACCAAGCCCTTCAACGAGGAGTACGATCGTATTTCGCTCGCGTTTGATCTTATACCATGCGTAAAATCCTAAATTGAATAACGGATGAATGAACTATTAAAATCGAGCCTCGAGCTCGCTGTCTTCGCTCATTTTTTGTCTCCTCCCGAAATCAGTTCCTTCAAAGAGACAACGATGTTGAAGTATTTCTCATTACCCGCTATGACCGAAGGGATTGAGATGTAGCCGGTGG
>CAJWGQ010000185.1 GCA_913041025.1 uncultured Gammaproteobacteria bacterium
AATCCCGGAACCTCTCTTAAACTTTGAAGAATTCCTATCTCTATACCACCAAAGTTCGCGCGCTCGACAACAAAATTATTGAGCATTGCATTCCATACGTTGAACGCCAGCGGCATTGCGATCGACATCAATATCAGTAGCACTAGCGGTCGCTGTATTTTCTCCAAAACTTGCACACCTTTTCGACTTGATTTGATTATAAAATAGCTACGAATAAAAAGTCAGCTGAGTAATGCAAGTCACATGATTTCTGAAGTTTTATCGGTAATAGCCCCTGTCTTCATCATTGCGAGCCTGGGTTACTTTTGGGTTAAACGCAAATTACCATTTGATAACGCAACGATCAGCTCTCTCGTTATGTATATTGGAAGCCCTTGCCTAGTTTACAGCGCGCTGACAAACAACGCTGCTGAAACTGCTGCGCTGGGGATCATGGGCACATCAGCATTCCTGGTCATATTCATCGGTCTGATCTTAAGCTGGATATTTCTTAAAGTGACGGGATGGAAATTAACCACTTACCTACCTGCTTTAATCCACCCTAATTGCGGCAACATGGGACTACCTTTGGTGTTATTAGCTTTTGGACAGGAGGGTCTAGCTCTAGGCATGGCGTACTTTTTCGTGAACTCGATTTCACAATACACCTTAGGTATGGCTATTTCGTCTGGCCATTTCGATATACGGCAGCTCATAAAACAACCCATAATCTGGGCCGTGGTGTTTGTCCTTATTGTCATCCTCGGCGATTTTCAGATGCCAAATTGGTTTAACTCCACGGCCTCTATTCTTGCTGGACTGACCATACCCGCAATGCTCATTATGCTAGGGACCTCACTGGCCAATCTGAACATCGCTTCTATAAGAGAAACACTCACGGTCTCATTTTTACGAATATTGCTGGGGGTTGGGCTCGGATTATTAGTTATAGAACTGTTGGACCTTTCCGGGATTATGGCAGGTATTGTCTTGTTACAGTCGGCCATGCCGTCCGCCGTTTTTAATTACATTTTCGCGGATCGATTTAATAGAGAAGCAGATAAGGTTGCAGCAGTTATCTTACAAAGCACATTAATTAGCGCCCTCAGCCTGCCACTACTCGTTGCCTGGGCAATAAGCTTTTAGTCTCTTAATAACTGAAACAAAAAAACTCCATGCGCTACAACTACTTCGCCCACTCGAGCTTCTGATCGCAAACTCACCATTCGTTTCGACCCTTCAAAAATTGAAGCACACGCCGTTAATTCATCGCCCGCCGAGACGGCCTTCACATAAGTAACATTTGCATTGACCGTTACACCCATTGATTCGGTCGATGCCAAAGCATAAGCGCTCGCCGTATCCATTAAAGTGAAAGCAACACTTCCATGACCAAATCCCGCGGCGTTAACGAATTCATTGCTCACTCTTGCTTTAATGCAACAGCTGCCATCTGTAGCCTCAATTACCTCATAACCAAAGAGCTTCGCCACACCCTGATCAAGCTCAAATACGCGATTCACATTGGGATGTATTTGAAGATTCAATTGGCAGCTCAAACTCGATCTAGAGACCTGTCTAATTGGCGCTCGTCGGTCTTGGCAAAAAGTAGACCATAACGCTAACCGAAATGATTATTCCCATCAGAGCTATAAATAAATAGTTATAAGTCCCAAATGAATCATAGGCCCAGCCCGCCAAAACGGGACTCATCGCGCCAAAGGGAATAGTAATCGCTGACAAGCCCATCACTCGTGCAAACGAAGCCATCGGGAAGCGACTGCTAATCGTTAATGCAAGTAGAGGCAAGATGCCTCCAGTACCCAACCCCAAAAAAACGATGCCAAGCGTTAACGAGCTCTCAGAACTGGACATCATAACGAGGAACAGGGCAATCGCGGTTAAGCTATTGGCAACCCAGAACAAAATACGATGGTTCACACGATCACCCATACCGCCATAAAACAACTTGCCCAGCATCATACAAATGACCATCACTCCGGTTAATTGTGAGGTGATTTCAATGTCGTTGGCTACTCCAAGATCTCGCACAAGTCCGCCCAAATTGAACTGGATGCCACTGAAAGACATGCTCAAAGGCACTACCCCAACCACGGGTATCCAGAATCGCAATGTGCGGACAATCTCCCTGGTTGTGAGATCATCTTCGACCATGGTATTCATTGCGGGAAGATTGACGGCGTGTTCGATCTCCTTCCTCTTAAATACCAACAACGTCAAGGGTAGGACAATTAATGCTGCAAACAGACCGAGATACAACAAGGCTTCTCGCCAACCAAAATCCTGAATCCACATTGCCGCGAGCAAAGGAAACACTAACCCTCCGAAATTCGTTCCCAAAGCCGATATCCCAAAAGCAACGCCCCGTTTTTCGGCAAAAGCTCTCACAATAACAGTTTGCCCAGCCAAACTACCAAGTAAGGTCGACGCTAAAGGCAAAACTGACGCATAGACCAACCATATCTGCCAAAGTTCACTGGCGAGGCTGGCTAGCCAAACCGATAACAGAAGGAAAACCAGTCCAATCAGAACGATTCTTCGAATGGGGTACTTGTCGATTGCGTAACCAATAAACGGGCTGATTGCACCGGTAGCCAGTTGCAACCAGAAGGTGGTAAGCATTATGTCTCTTCTTGAAGCACCAAACTCATCCAGCCAAGGCAGCGAAAACGTAGCAAAACAGTAGATTGCTATTCCTATACCAACGGCCTGGATCAAAAAACTGTAGAGAACGACCAGCCATTGATCACTGGTCTTCAATGACAACGGTTCCCCCATTTAATCAGGTAATCCCAATATGCGTTTGGCGATGATATTGAGCTGTACTTCTGAAGTCCCACCCTCGATCGAGTTAGCCTTGGAACGCAGCCACGCCCGGGTCGTGTTAATTTCATCGGCATCAAAAGATTCGCCTTCCCAACCTAAGGATTGGATGCCAAGGATATTTAGCAACAATTCGTATTTACCTTTATTTTGCTCTGTACCGTAATACTTAAACATCGAAGACAAAGCTCCTGGGGCTAGCCCTGTCGCAGACTCTTCCATCGCCCGCCGACCAGTCAAACCAAAGGCAGCATCGTTCATTCGATGATCCAACACGGATGAACGCAACATCGAATCATCAATTCTTCCTCGTGAGTCTTTGCCGACATAGTCCAAGGCATAATCTTCAATAGTCTTCGTTCTTTGACCACCGCCAATCCCACCGATTGAGGACCGCTCGTACTGAAGCAGCCGTTTACCGACTGTCCATCCCTTGCCACGCTCATGCACCAGATTCTCTTTCGGTACGCGCACGTTATCTAGAAACGTTTCGCAAAAAGGCGACTTACCGCTAATCAACAGTATAGGCTTTACACTTATCCCCTCAGTTCGCATATCGAATAAAATAAAACTAATCCCATCATGTTTCGAGGCCTCTGGATCTGTTCGAACAAGACAAAACATCCAGTCGGCTTTATCTGCCCCTGAGGTCCAGATTTTCTGACCATTGATTAGGTAGTCGTCTCCGTCTTCTTCAGCGCTAGTTCTAAGACTTGCCAAGTCTGAACCTGAACCCGGTTCGCTATAACCCTGACACCACCATATTTCACCGCTAACTATTTTTGGCAAGTGCTCTGCTTTTTGTTGATCACTGCCAAACTCCAGCAGAGCCGGCCCTATCATACTTAGACCCATGCCCACGAGAGGTGTTCTTGCGTTCATGTTCCTCATCTCTTCCTGAAAAACTGCGACTTGATCTTTGTTCAAGCCAGCGCCCCCGTACTCCTTCGGCCAACTCGGCGCGGTATAACCTTTCTCAGCGCATCGATCCATCCACAGTTTTGTATCCGGATTTTTATAAACCGCTCTTAAACCACCTCCTGGCATTTCTTCTTCAGCCATCGGTGTGCGCATGCTCTCTGGGCAATTCTCTTGCAGCCAGCCTCGCACCTCAGATCGAAAATCTTCCAAACTACTCATACCAAAACCCTGATTTGTAACTGCGTAACCATACACGAATTTCAAACTCAAGGTGTTACTTAGCTATCAGAAAAGTAGTATGTTTGAGGAAAGAGGGGGATAACATGGAAGAATCTAGGCTCTCAAAATGGCAGCTGGCATCTTATGGTGCGCCGGCAATGCCGCTGGCAATGAACGGGTTAATTCTTGCTACATACCTTCCTGCCGTTTACGCAGATGCTGAGGGATTTGGACTCGCGCTGGGTACAATGGGGTTCATTGTTATGTTGTCCCGAATCTTTGACGGAGTCACTGATCCTATAGTTGGTTACTGGTCTGATAGGATCACGACCCGCTGGGGAAGAAGGAAACCTTTCATCGTGATAGGCCTGCCTATTTGGGTACTCGGGGTTTGGCTCCTCTGGGTCCCACCAATCGATTTCACCGAAGTTTCTTTCCTCGGATTTGAATTCAATAATGGTTATCCCTGGTTACTATTTGCCTTAATCCTGTTTTACGCGGGCTCTACCATAAAAGATGTACCTTACAGCGCATGGGGGGCTGAGCTTTCTACTCAATATAACGAGAGAACCTTGGTGATGAGCTGGAGAGAAGGCTTTTCAGTTGCCGGTTCGCTTATCGGCGCGCTTACGCCCGCTATCATAGTTTTTTTCGGCTATACCAAACCTACAGATGCAGTTTATTTTCTATCGATCTACATCGTAATCGTCAGTCCAATATTTATCATCAATAACTTATGGTCGGTACCCGAATACCCAGTTAAAGAAACCAGAAAAGAAAAACTACCCCTTCTAGAGGGGTTGCAGTACGTTTGGGATAACGAGCCCTACCGAAAATTAGTCATTATTTTTCTGTTTTCCACGATAGGTGCGGCGATGACTAACACATTGAGTTTTTTCTTCGTCAAACACATCTTGTTGGCCGGGGACCTTTACGGGTTTTACCTGGCGCCTTATTTTATTTCTCAAATTATTGCCATTCCGTTGTGGTTTTCCTTGTCTCGAAAAATCGGAAAACACAGAGCAACCATGGTCGCGATCGGCTGGTATGCGATTTGGTCATGCTTTATTCCAATAATAGCCATAATGGACCAATCTTATTTCGACCTATTCCAGGTGACGAATCTACTGGCTTTTTTACCTGCCGATACCTACCAGGCCGCATTGACTTATTTTGAGGGAATCCCAACCGGCAAATTCATTTTCTTTATTGCAATCATGTGCCTTAAAGGCTCTGCTATTGGCGCTCTATCTGCTCTTCCTTTGGCGATGGCCGCAGACGTAATCGATTTGGATTCTGCTCGCACTGGGAAAAAACAAGGGGGCGCTTACTTTTCGATATGGGGCATGACCAGAAAACTAGCCTATGCGGTTGGATTGTTTGT
>CAJWGQ010000186.1 GCA_913041025.1 uncultured Gammaproteobacteria bacterium
TTGGGATGCCAAAGCATTTGGCAGGTTTGAAGGACATCGTGCGAAATCCGGTGTACGCCACAGGGGTGGGACTATTGCACTACGGATTTGAACTAGAAAAGGAGAATCATTTCTTCCAAAGTTCTAACAAGAACAGTTGGTCGAGGAGGTTTTCTGAGTGGTTTAAAAACAACTTCTAGCAGGAGAAGGCGATGTTTGAATTAGTTGATAGTGCACCACAAAGCGCTGTTATCAAAGTAATTGGTGTTGGTGGTGGTGGCGGTAATGCTGTGCAGCACATGCTCTCTAGAAAGGTCGAGGGAGTGGAGTTCATAGCTGCTAACACGGATGCGCAAGCGCTGAAGAATTTAGACGCCAAAACTACTTTACAGATCGGTAGTACCGTGACTAAAGGCTTAGGTGCGGGAACGAATCCGGAGGTAGGGCGACAAGCCGCTGTAGAAGATCGTGATCGTATATCCGAAGTTTTGTCTGGCGCTGATATGGCTTTTATCACTGCTGGCATGGGCGGAGGGACTGGGACTGGTGCCGCACCTGTTGTTGCTGCCTTGGCAAAAGAGATGGGTATTCTAACGGTAGCAGTTGTGACTAGACCTTTTGGTTTCGAAAAGCGAATGAATACTGCTGACGAAGGGATACTTGAGCTTAGTCAAAATGTTGATTCTCTTATAACAATCCCTAACGAAAAGCTCCTAGAGGTATTAGGTGATCAGACCTCTATGCTTGATGCCTTTGCAGCTGCCAACGACGTACTGTTGGGTGCAGTCCAAGGCATTGCTGATTTGATTATTCGTCCAGGACTAATAAATGTGGATTTTGCTGATGTAAGAACAGTGATGTCTGAGATGGGAATGGCCATGATGGGTACTGGATATGCGGAAGGGGAAGATCGAGCATACCGTGCTGCAGAAGCAGCTATAAAATCACCGCTTTTAGAAGAGGTGGATCTGAATGGTGCTAGAGGGATTTTGGTAAACGTGACTGCAGGGCCTAGTCTAAACATTGGTGAATTCAGCCAGGTAGGTGATCTGGTTCAGGATTTTGCATCGGACTCAGCAACAATGGTTATCGGTACGGTAATTGATCCGGGAATGAATGAGGAAGTAAAGGTGACTGTTGTGGCGACTGGATTAGGAGATGCTAACGCGCCTAATATGGTTATCGATAACAGTGCTAGGCAATCTTTTTCGAATGGACCTATAGATTATGAGCAATTAGATCGACCCAGCTATACGCGCTCAAATCAGGATTTAAAAGCTCCTACTGATGAACCAACACAAAGGAATGATGCTGATTATCTAGACGTCCCTGCTTTTTTGAGGCGTCAAGCTGATTAAACTTATATCCTTTCTTATTCTGCTAGGTAGCACTCGTATTGGTACACGAGTGTTACCGTGAAGCCTCAGTTATAAGTAATAAAAGGTCTCATTAGCTTTTGGAATTTAGGTCAGATTTTTTGACCAACTTTAATTTTGATTCCTTCTATTTGGCTGAAGGTCTTTAGAGATCTTAGTTGTTGTAACAGACTAGGCGTTAAAAATCTTAATTGCGTCGCCGCACTTGAATTGAAGCAAAAGATAGTGACGTGTTTGCTGGTTACATTTGTAACAGTGAATTCATGACGCAACGGTTGTTTTACTAACGAACCCACCTGATTAGTCCACTCTTTTTGCAAGCTGCTTTTTTGCAATATTTTCTGTAGAGTGGAGAAGTTATTTGGTTGTTCTTTAAGGATGTCGCCTAGTTTAGTAGTAAACACTTGTTTAATTTCTCCGTTTCCGGGTAGTAAGTTAATTGGTGTAAATTGCGAGAGCTCACTTACTAGTCAAACACAATATCATAAATGAGACTTATTTTTGTTCGTTCTAAGGGCCATTCGAGAACTGTAGAGTTTTCGCGTAAGAGTATTTATACGATTTCGATTATCCTCTCCGTGTTTTGTTTGTGTTCTATGATTTTAGCTGAGCGGTTCATACAAGAATCTAGGGCCGTTAATCAGGATGTTTTTTTAGATTGGCAAGCCATGCTTGAGGATCAAAATGACCTGGTTAATACACTCCAAGATCGCGCTACTAGTCAAGGTGGCATTGTGGCTTTCCAATTGGCAGATTTAAGGGCCAGGCTTTTGCGTCTTGAAAACCTAGGAGAGGATCTTGTTACAATTGCAAAATTAGAAGAATCAGAATTCAATTTCTCTGTTCCGTTATCTGTTGGCGGCGTTGCGAGAGGGGAGCTGGATGATCCATCGTGGGGTGAACTCCAACAAGACCTGCGAAATTTTTCACAATTGCTGAATCGAAGAGAAACTGAGTTAAGCATTTTGAACTCTGTTTTGTTAGAAAAAAATCTTATCGAGGAATCTAAACCGAATGGTTATCCTGTGGAGGGAGGTTGGACTTCGTCTGCGTACGGTCAGAGAATCGATCCTTTTAGGGGCGTGAAAGCTTGGCATGCGGGGGTAGACATAACCAGCGTAAACAAAGAATCTCCTGTCAAGGCTTTAGCTAGCGGAGTGGTGATTTTTTCAGGCGAGCGTCAGGGTTATGGAAAGATGGTTGAAATCGATCATGCTAATGGGTACGTGACCAGATATGCTCATCACAGGGAATTGCTTGTCCAGGAAGGAACGATTATCAAGAAAGGAGAGCATTTGGGAATAATGGGGGATACTGGAAGGTCTACGGGGCCTCACGTGCACGTAGAGGTTCTGCTAAATGGAAAGAACATCAATCCTGCGCGGTTTCTGGTTAATAACTAGTTAGACTTCTTAACCTTTTTGCTGTTCAGCTGACTTTTAGAACTTTAAACTTGTGCCGGTAGACGGGACAAAGATTTGGAAAATGGCGAATTTCCTAAGCAAATTATTTAGCTCCAAGAATGATAGAGAACTAAAACGGTTAGCTAAGATCGTTCAAGAGATTAATAGCCTTGAACTCTATTACGAAGGAGTTATTAATCTAAGTGAAGAGAGCGAGCAATTAAAAAATGAATTGGCAAATCAGAATTACGAACTTGACTCCATTCTACCTACCGCGTTCGCTCTGGTAAGAGAAGCTTCAAAGAGAACTAAAGGAATGCGTCATTTCGACGAGCAGCTTTTAGGTGGGATAGCTTTACACGAAGGTAAAATTGCTGAGATGCGCACTGGCGAAGGTAAGACTCTAGTGGCAACTTTGCCGGCCTATCTTAATGCTCTCCCTGGTGATGGGGTGCATGTTGTTACAGTTAACGATTATCTGGCTCGTAGAGATGCTAATTGGATGGCGCCAATATACGAAATATTGGGTATGTCCGTTGGGATTGTGCAATCTGCGCAGGACCCTCAGGAAAAACGTGAGGCTTATCAAGCAGATATTACCTACGGAACAAATAATGAGTTTGGATTTGATTATTTACGATCGAATATGGTCTTTGATCTAGAGGACCGGCTCCAAAGAGACTTGAACTTCGCGATTATAGATGAAGTAGACTCCATCTTGATTGATGAGGCTAGAACGCCTTTGATTATTTCTGGTCAGAGTGAAGATAGTACGAAGCTCTATAAAGTCTTTGACCAACTAGCTCCCAAGCTTAACCAGCAGGATTTTGATGACCAGCCAAGAATATTTGGGGAAGAAGAGCCGGCTCCAACTGGCGATTTTATGGTTGATGAAAAAAATCGCCAAGTAGAGTTAACTGAATTAGGTCATGAGAAGGTTGAGCAAGAGTTAACTGTGTTAGGTCTGCTAAATGATGGAGATAGCCTCTATTCGGCTAATAATCTTAATTTGCTGCACCATGTTCATGTTGCAATAAAAGCCAATTTTTTGTTTAAGAGGGATGTCGATTATATGATCACGAATCGTGAAGTAGTGATCGTGGATGAGCACACCGGCCGTGCAATGCCGGGCAGACGTTGGTCCGATGGTATACACCAGGCGCTTGAAGCAAAAGAAAATGTCCCTATCCAAAACGAAAGTCAAACATTAGCGTCCACGACTTTTCAGAATTATTTTCGGATGTACTCGAAGTTATCAGGCATGACTGGTACTGCTGATACGGAAGCTTTTGAGTTCAAACAAATCTACGGGTTAGATGTTCTTGTGATTCCGACTCATAAACCGATGATTAGAGACGATCAAAATGACCTGATTTATGGGTCCTTATCCGGCAAATATAAAGCGATAGCGAAGGATATAGTAGACCGCGTTGGCAAAGGGCAACCGGTGCTCGTAGGAACAGCTTCAATTGAGTCATCAGAAATTTTATCTGGAGAATTAAAAAAGCAACGCATCGAACACAGTATTTTGAATGCAAAGCAGCACGAAAGAGAGGCTGACATTATTGCCGATGCTGGTCGCCCCGGAGTGGTTACGATCGCTACTAATATGGCCGGTCGAGGTACGGATATTGTGTTGGGGGGTAACATAGAAGCTGAGTTGAGACACAAAGGCGAGATAAGCGATCACGACAAAAAAGAACTTGAAGACGCTTGGGCACTGAGACAACAAGAGGTACTTGGTGCGGGTGGACTGCATATAATTGGTACGGAACGACATGAATCCAGGAGAATAGATAATCAACTGAGAGGTCGCGCAGGCAGGCAAGGTGACCCCGGTTCTAGTCGTTTTTATTTGTCCTTTGAAGATAATCTCCTTCGGTTATTTGGTAGTCCAAAGCTCAGAGAGATGATGGTGAATAACATCGAGGGCGAGGAGGCGATAGAGGCCAGAATAATAAGTCGCTCAATAGAAAACGCACAAAGAAAAGTAGAAGGTCATAATTTTGACATTCGAAAAAACCTTTTGGATTACGATGATGTGTCTAATGACCAACGCCAGGTTATTTATCAACAGCGCCTCGAGTTGATGTCATCTAATGACATATCCGAGACCATTGAGGGAATGCGGGAAGAGGTGTTGTTTGATTTGTTCCATGGTTTCATTCCGCCCGATAGTGTTGAAGAGCAGTGGGATGTAGAGGGTCTTGAGCGAGCTATATTTTCTGAATTCGGCCAGAAAATTCACGTAAAAGCTTGGTTGGCTGAGGATGAGAGGTTAGGCGCGGACACGTTACCTGAGCGGATACTTGCTGAACTGAATTTAGAGTATCAGTTCAAGGAAAACGCTTGGAAAGAAAATGGTATTGATATGAGGTTGGTTGAGAAGCAGATAATGCTTCAGCTCTTGGATCAGAGATGGAAAGAGCATCTGGCGACTATGGACCAGCTTAGGCAGGGCATTCATCTCAGAGCCTACGCGCAAAAGCAGCCGAAACAGGAATATAAACGCGAATCTTTTGAGTTGTTCCAAGATCTGCTTTACAACATTAAGTCTGATGTAATTG
>CAJWGQ010000187.1 GCA_913041025.1 uncultured Gammaproteobacteria bacterium
CAGATGCAGCGTAGTCGCCCATAGATACGACCACGTTGATGCCTTTTCTTTTCGCAGCAAGCAGCTCATCTCTCATCATTTCACTAGCAATAATGGACCCGCCAGGGCTATTGACTCTAAAGACAATAGCTTTTGTATTTTCGTCTTCATACGCAGACCTGATATGTTTTACTACCCCATCAGCACCTGCTACGCCCTGTGCGATATCTCCCTCCATAATCGCACCTTCAGCAGTAACAACAGCTATTTGATTACTATTACCAGCGACGTCCTCATTTTTTTGCTTTGCATACTCTTTATAGCTAATAGTTTTGTAAGTTTCGGTTTCACTCTCTTCATCTAGACCAAATTCGTCAATCATATATTGACGAAATTCTGGAAATGATTTCGTACCATCAATAATATTATTTGCTTCAGCGTAGGCAATGTTTCCTACTGCACCTTCACCAATAAATCCAATGAAGTTATCTGCAAAAAATTGGATATCATCTGATTCAATCCCACGTCCCTCCGCCATAAGGAATTTCATTTCCTCCCAAATAGGGTCAAGCAAGGCTTCTCTCTGCATCCTGTCATTTTCTGACATATCTGTTCTTGTGTTTGGCTCAAGCGCAGATTTAAAGTCACCTTGAGAGTAATTGTGAAAATTGATTTTTAGATTTTCATAGAGCTCTTTTTGGTAAGCGCGCACTCCTCCGAGTCCTCGAACGCTAACACTTCCAACAGGATGAACCCATACCTCAGATGCTTGAGAGGCCATGAGATAAGAAGTTGTAGAGAGACGATCATTAAAAGCGATTACTCTCTTACCAGAGTCACGAAGCATTTTTAATTCTTTTGCAATATTGATTGCGGTAGTTGGTCCAGCAAAACCTGTGGATGAGAAATCGACAAACACTGCAGGGATATCTTCATCTTCAGCTGCCGCTCTTATTAATCGTATAAGATCTCTTGTTTGAATTTGATCAGTCGACGAGTCTGTGCCGATGCTAGAGAGAAAATCTGAGTTAAACGCTGCTTGATCAACCACAGTTCCTTCAGGATCAATTAAGAGCACTCTGCCGCTTGGATCTTTAACTTCAGGCATAGAGGTTAGCGCTCCAATAATTATGAACGCAAAAAAGATCAACACGAAGGCTGTACCAAGGTTCAGCATAATAGTTCTTGCTTTTTCTAAAAATCGGCCTAGCCAAGAAAAAATAGATTTAAGTGCATTCATAGGTACTTCCTAAATATATGTGATTTAATAAGAATTTAGTTACGAGGTTAAAAACTTCTCTTCTTTAACTTTCCTTTTTTGAAGACAAAAAATGATAAAGCCATAATAACCTTTGGAAAAGCAGGAAAATACTGAACATATGATAAAAAAAAAATACGGAATAATTCTTTATGGTGCAACCGGATTTACAGGGAAAATATGCTGTAAGTATTTTAGAGATAATTACAGAGATTTAGCCTGGGCTGTGGCAGGTAGAAATAAAGATAAGTTAGAACAAGTCAAATCTGACTTTGAACTAGAATGCGATGTCATTGTTGCTCACGGTGACGATCTAGAATCCTTAAAATCATTAGCCAGTCAAACCAAAGTTGTTTTATCAACAGCAGGTCCTTTTGCAAGATATGGTTCTCTACTCGTGCAAGCATGTGTTGAAGAAGGAGCTCACTACACAGATATAACTGGAGAAAATCATTGGGTTAGAGGATTAATTGATAAACATCATTCCGAAGCAGCCTCTAAGGGCATAAGAATTATTCCTTCTTGCGGGTATGATTCTATACCTTCCGACCTGGGAGCCTTTTTTACTATCTCCCAATTCAATAAGCCGGTGACTAGAGTTGATGTCTATCACGAGGCTCAAGGCGGAGCTTCAGGCGGCACAACTGAAACAATTTTTACTATGGATGGACTGACCAAAGAAATGAGAGACCCTTTTGTGTTAAATCCTGAGGAATCTGTGTCCGAAGAACAACGACAAAAATCTAAAGACGGCTTTGTTATAGAGCAGGTTGACGGAATAGATGGTTGGTCTGGGATAGGCATGATGGCTATAGCCAATACAAGAGTTGTTAGAAGATCTGTAGCTTTAATGGAACAGAATCAGAAATCCTATGGAACTAATTTCACCTTTGGTGAGCATGGTTTATTTTCGACTAAGAGAATGGCTAGACTGGCCTCATACGGTTCAATCATTGCATTTCTTGTTCTGGCTACTCCATTGAAGCGACTAGTCAGGCCTTTGCTACCGAAACCGGGTGAAGGTCCCAGTCAAGAAACACAAGACAAAGGATGGTTCAGAGCCACTTTCGTAGCTTACGCTGAAGACAATGAAAGAAAGATTTGCTCTATGTATGGATCGGGAGACCCCGGATACAAATCTACTGCTAAGCTTGTGTGTGAATCGGCTCTTTCTTTGGCTAGGTCAAATGAGTTACCTGGTGGAAGCGAATATGGAGGAGTGCTTACCCCAGCGGTAGGCTTGGGAGATGTACTAATTGAAAGACTAAGTAATAAGGAAATAGAATTTAAGGTGTTGCATTAGACTTTAAATGCCTGGAGTTTTTCCCTACAAGTTTATTCTTGAGATAGGCGGTTTGAATTACTCCTTTTTCAAAAGGCGCGCGGGCTCTGGTCTATTTCACTCTCAGGCAACTCTCTGGAATCGACTCTCCAATGATAGCAGCATGATAGTAGCCCCACTGATGAAGGGAGCTTATCATCTCTAAGGCTCTAGATTTTTCTACCGCCAAAACAAGGCCCCCAGACGTTTGAGGGTCGAACAAAATTTCGGATTTTTCCTGTAAGACTCCTAACTTGGAGGCTTTCTTATTTGCATCATGAAGGCTACTCCGTATTTTCAGTCCATTTATCACCTCAAGCGAACCAGGAAGGCATGGAATCTTGTCCAAATCTACCTCTACACCCACCCCCGGACCAATCATCTCCAGCAGGTGACCCGCCAAGCCAAAACCGGTTATATCTGTGCATGACCTGACTCCGAAATCAGTTGCTAGTTCGGACGCAAGACGATTGGAAACCAACATGGATTTGATTGCCTCATGAACCCACTCCGCCTTGCTCTTGTGCTGCATATCCGCGGCAAAAATCGCACCTACTCCCAACTGTTTCGTCAGAACGATAGCGAGTCCCGGCTCAATTACCTTTTTCTCTCTCAATCGGTTCGGTTCTGCTAAACCATTGACAGTAAACCCAATGCTGAGCTCCTCACCTTCCGAAGTGTGTCCACCGATCAGTTCTGCATTGTCCTTCTCCAATTGATATAAAATCCCGTGAACCAATTGAGAAAGATAATCTTGGCTGATTTCTGGCTTACTGAAAGGCAAAGTAATACTAGCGAGCACCGATACCGGGTTCCCCCCGCATGCATAAACATCGGACATAGCGTGACAAAGCGCTATGCGCGCTTGTGTGTAAGGATCGTTTAGGAAAGAACGGAAATGATCTACCGACTGAAGCAGGACTTTCCCTTTTGGGATCTCAATGACCGCCGCGTCTCCTTTCGGGGCCTTATTTCCCATGACCTTATTGAGCACTTCGCTCAACGTATCAGCGCTTACTTTCGAACCGCAGCCCCCACAAAACATTTTTGATTCGAATTCCCCAACCAGGGAGTTTGGTTCTTCGACTTGCATCTCCGGCAAGCTATAAAACGTTTTCATAAACCTCCGATCAATCCAATCTTTCCACTTCCACGCTAACCTTCCATCGAAGTAAAACCCGCCTTTTGACGCAATTGCTCTGCGTTCTCCAAGGGAAAGAAGGGACAGAACTCTTTTTTGGGGCCGAAAGGATTTTAATTTCTTCCCCAAAAGAAATGCTCTCACGTTGTGGAAAAGAATCGGGGCCTGTCTTACTGCGTAGACCCCTGATTTTGGATATGGATTATTAATGGAAGTTGCGCAATCTCCAACTGCAAAAACATTTTCTCTGGATACGCTTTGAAGAGTATCTCGAATTGCTATGAAACCCTGAGGGTCAGTCTCAAGATCGGTCGCAAAGGATTGGCCATGCGAATTCGAATCAGTCGCCCACAAGACTTCGTCTAGATGTATGCTGACACCCTTTGAGGAAAACAGAGTCGAACCGTCATATCCCACCGCTTTGAAGTCCCGATGGATTTTTATATTTTTTCTAGAGAGATAATGTTCCAGTTTTCGTCTTACGAAAAAATTGTATTTCTCTGAAATTTTACTAGTCGAGGAAATTAAACTAATTGAGCAAGGTGTTTCAGAAACCCCACATCGAATTCGATGTTCTAGCGCTAAAGCGACTTCAATCCCCGCGGCCCCTGCCCCAACTACTCCTAACTTTTTTATCTTTCCGTCACGAATCCTCTTTATTAGGGACGGCCAAGAGGAGATGAAGTCATTGATAGGCTTAATTGAAATACCGCTCCCCTGAACTTCAGAAAGGTCGGCACGCTTCCCACTTCCTATGTCCAAAGACACCGCGTCGAAACGCAGGCTAGGACGGACGGCCATAACAACACTGTCATTCAGAAGATCGATTCCTTCAACTTCACTTTCTAAGAAGTCTGCTCCAGCATAACGACAAAGAGCTCTTAAATTTATCTGGACCGCGTCAAGATCATAATGTCCTGCAATGTAGCCTGGAATCATGCCCGAGTAAGTGGCCGATCCCCTCGGACTAACCAGGGTGATCCTCACTCCCTCAACCGGGTTCATCGCAAATTTTTTAAGCAAAAGGATGTGAGTATGACCACCCCCAACCAAAACTAAATCTCTAGCTAAAGGAAACCTATTCACTGCTTTCCACCTTATGCGTGAGCATCTTTGAAAGCGGTAAATTCTTTCAGGACTAACCTGCCTTCAGGGATAACACTCGACAATATTGGAAATACGTGGGGCATGTTGCGCCAGACAGATAATTCTGCAGTCCCACCAGATGATCTTATTTTAGCAACTAATTGCTTAGAATCGTCAAGAAGAATCTCTCCGCTTCCAACAGCTACATAAGTTGGTGGCAACCCGGAAAGGTCCCCGAAAATTGGAGAGGCGCGCTCGTCACTAGGATCTGTGTCTCCTAGGTAGTGCTTTCTGAATCTTTCCAGTGCGCCAGGCGAGAGCATGCAGTCAGATGATGCATTGCTCTCTATGGATGCTGCCGCGCAGGTCAAATCAACCCAAGGTGAGAAAAGGCAAACGGCTTTTGGTAACGGCAACCCATTTTTTTTCAGTGCTAAAAGAAGAGACACAGACAAGCCTCCACCTGCAGAATCACCCGCTAGAAATATAT
>CAJWGQ010000188.1 GCA_913041025.1 uncultured Gammaproteobacteria bacterium
GGTTGGTGCTAGTTGAATGCCGAAAAGGTCAACAAGTGGATAAAGTGCACCAAAACGTTCCTTGAAGTTTCTGTACCTCCAGTCTTCGTGATCGAGCCCAGACCAGCTGCGCATCCAGTTATGCGTCAAACGTATCGACCAA
Source organism: uncultured Gammaproteobacteria bacterium (assembly GCA_913041025.1). The sequence continues at coordinate 143 of CAJWGQ010000188.1, forward strand.
AATAATGTGATTAAAAAAAGAAACCCCATCCTGGGATCCGTCAACACGAGGTCGTAACCCCAGTAAAGCAAGAGTATTGGTGGGGTCACAGACCAGTAGGGGTCGTAAAAGGACGAGTTACGAAAAACTGTGCCAAACCCAAAAATGACCAACGTCGCTGCAACATCAGCATAGAGCGCTTTCCAAAACGATGATGGTTCATCAACCGTTATAATGACAACAGCTGCTAATGAGATCGCAAGAATGTAAGCCAAGGCCACCCAATAAAGATCTTTACTAAAACTTTTCATCTCTCCTTCCAAAAGCCTTGAGTAGGAGAAGTTTACTATAGGGCTTAGCACAACGCTAAAGATCGCATATTATGTAAAAGTGTAGTGAGTTTCTGAGGTGAAAAATGATCAAGCTAAAGCAAAGTATGTTAGTCGCGACAGCCATCTTTTGGCTCGCCGCGTGTTCTGAGGAACCGAAATCAGGGTCGACTCCAGGAGGGGCAGTTACCGAATCCCAAATTCAAGGCAATCGAACCGCTACGATTAATGCCTCAGTTGCAAAGGTGAATACAGCATCAATTGTTGAAGCGGACCCTAAGAACTGGCTTTCGACAGGCAGGACCTACGACGAGCAAAGACACAGCCCTCTCACCCAAATCAACGATACCAATATTAGCGAACTCGGTCTCGCATGGTCCTTTGAAACTAATACAAAGCGCGGACTAGAGTCCACGCCCATAGTGGTTGATGGGGTCATGTTTAATTCAGGCACTTGGTCCACTGTTTGGGCGCACGATGCACGCACAGGCAAACTCCTTTGGGAATTCGATCCCGAAGTGCCTCGATCCTGGGGGCGTTACGCTTGTTGCGATGTGGTCAATAGAGGAGTCGCAGCCTGGGAAGGAAAAATCTTTGTAGGAACAATCGACGGTAGATTGATAGCCCTCAATGCTGGAGACGGGACCGTCGCCTGGAGCGTTAAGACGACTCCTGCCGATAAGCCCTACACGATAACAGGTGCGCCAAGGGTCGTGGACGGAAAGGTAATTATCGGCAATGGGGGCGCTGAATATGGAGTGCGAGGCTTCATCACGGCTTACGATGCAGCAAATGGGGAACAACAGTGGCGTTTTTACACGGTACCAGGCAACCCAGACGAAGGTTTCGAGAGCAAAGCGATGGAGGAAGCCGCTACAACCTGGAGAGGTGGAAAGTGGTGGGAAGTAGGAGGCGGGGGAACAGTCTGGGACTCCATGGCCTATGACCCAGAACTCAATCTACTTTATATCGGCGTAGGCAATGGATCACCTTGGAATCGGTATATTCGAAGTCCAGGGGGAGGGGATAATTTATATCTTTCTTCGATCGTTGCGATCAACCCAGACGATGGAACCAAGGTTTGGCATTACCAGACAACTCCCGGTGATACTTGGGACTATACGGCGGTTCAACACATGATACTTGCGGACATTGAAATACAAGGTGAAACGCGCAAAGTCATCATGCAGGCACCGAAAAACGGGTTTTTCTATGTTCTGGACCGGGAAACTGGAGAATTCCTCTCTGCAGAGGCTTACGTACCCATCACTTGGGCTACCCATGTCGACTCAGAAACAGGGAGGCCTGTAGAGGACCCCCAGGCTCATTATGCCAATGAGAAAAAGCGGGTGAAACCTGGCCCTCTAGGAGGGCATAACTGGCACCCAATGACCTTTCATCCAAAAACCGGATTAGTTTACATACCTGCTTTAGACTTGCGTTTTGACTTCGCCCAAGACAACGCCTTCAAACATAGCAAGGAAGATTGGAATACAGGCATCGATTTTCGGGAAACAGCGCCGCCTGCTGACCCCGAAGAGATGATCGATAATCTCCGAGAAATTAAAGGCTTCGTTAGCGCGTGGGATCCAAAAACACAAAAGGAGGTATGGCGGGTACAACACGCTACTGCCTGGAATGGTGGCCTGTTATCAACTTCAGGAAACTTGTTGTTCCAGGGTCGGGCAGATGGGTATTTTGCGGCCTATGCTGCTGATAGTGGGCAACTACTTTGGGAATCTCCAACACACGTCGGGATCATGGCCGCTCCGGTCTCATACTCTATAGATGGGGAACAATACATCACCGTCGTTGCTGGCTGGGGCGGCGCCTATGGCCTCGCTTCTGGGGCCCCAAGACACAAGGGTAATGTGCTCAGTAAAGGCAGAATACTTACTTATAAGCTCGGCGGTGATCTAGCCTTACCCGAGCCGGAGGTCACCTACCTGGCTATACCCGCGCCACCCGTTATGGACTACACCCCTGAGCAGGTGGCGGAGGGCCAAGATCTGTTTCACCAGTATTGCGCCGTTTGTCATGGCCCCGGTGGTGGCACACAAGGTCCTGTAGCCAGCTTGCTTTATTCAGATCAATCAGTCCACGACATCTGGGATGCCATCGTGGTAGGCGGTGCGTTCACGCAGAAAGGAATGCCCAATTTCAAACATGCACTAGATAGCGAAAAATCCCAAGCAATAAGAGCCTATGTTATTGAATTAACCAAGGGCACTATCGCCTTTTGTGAATCCGACTATCGGGCACAGTATCCAGAGCTCTTAGATACGGCTTGTGAGTTGCCTGTCATTGGCGGGGAATAAAAACCCTAGAAATACGAAGCCGGCATTCTTGCCGGCTTAGCTATAACCTAGTTGGATTCGATTTCTACAAGATAATCGACAACTCCAAGCATCTCGTTATTGCTGCCCGCCATTCGTCCGTCGGTCCGATATTTGCCAGAGACTACCATTGTAGGGATGCCCGTTACTCGATATGCGGAAACTCTTGCCTGCGCTTGCTGGATTTTTGACCTCACGGCAAACGAATCGTAAACCGACAAAAAGTCCTCTTCTGGAACTCCGCCGTGGCGTTTGAACACTTCCGCAAGTAGGTCTTTACGTCGCATGTCTTTGCGCTCAATGTGGATAGCATTAAAAATAGGAGTATGAACCTCATCAACCACATCAAGAATTTCCGCCGCATAATAGGCCTTCGCAAATTCTGGCGTAAATACAGCAGGTAACCGCTCAAATTTTACTTTGCTGTCTTTCTCTTGCTTCCAAATTTCAATGTAGGGATCGAAGTTATAACAATGCACACAACCATAAGAAAAAATCTCCACCACCTCAGTCGCTTTTTCCTGTTGCGACTCAACTGGTATTGGAATCAATTGGTAGTGATCTCCTTCGACATAAGTAGTTTCGGCCACGGCCGATCCGAGCGCGGCTAATAGAAGAAAATACAACGTACCTAGTGTCCTCATAGTTTCTCTATCCTTGAAATCGTTGGCCCGATAGTTCTTCCTAATCCTTCAGCGGAAAATCGCTGTGATCAATGTAGCCCGCGGATATAGTCAGCCAAAATAGCAATCTCAGAGTCTGTTAGCGTTTCCGCGACGCCTCTCATCATACCGCCAAAACTTTCATCTGTTTTTCTGACACTTTCTCTATATTTCGTAAGCTGTGCGATCGTATAGTCAACGGTTTGACCGGACAGACTTGGATAGCCGGCCTGGCTGTTGCCTTTTCCGGTCGGAGAGTGACAGGCAGTGCAAGCAGCTACTCCTTTACGCGCGATACCTCCTCGGTATATTGAAGCTGCCTTCTCTATTTCTTCGTTATTGCCGGCAGAAGCTCCTACCTTGGACGGAAGATTCGCGTAGTAGGCCGCCAGGTCCCATAAATCTTGTTCACTTTTCCCAATAAGTTGACCCGTCATTTCTACAAGCACCCGTTCGCCACTTGCGATCATTTTTAGTTGATTAAACAGATACTTTTCATTCTGGCCCGCCAGATTTGGATAACTGGGGATAACACCTGACGCACCGTCCTGACCGTGGCACGCGGCACAGACCATCGCCTGGGCTTCACCCCGTGACGGGTCACCCATGGCATTAACCACGGACCACAGAGAGGGCAAAGCTAAAACACTAAAAGCTAGCAAACAACGAAAAACCATAACTCAATTTCCAATAACTCTGGTCGACTGGGAACTTCTTCGGCGCGATTATACGCTCCAGATTCAATAAGATCGAACAGAAAACACAATAAGATTGTTAGAATATCTCCGTAAACCAAAACTTGATCGTTCACCAATGCACAAACCTAGCTTCAATTCGAGAATCGAATCCAAATTTTTGACGAGCGCTCCTAATTTAAGCAAATGCCCAGAGCCCAAAGCTGCTGAGGTGGCGTTCGCAGGAAGGTCAAACGCGGGGAAGTCATCCGTTCTAAATCAAATTACCGGCAACAAAAGCTTGGCAAAGGTCAGTAAAACGCCTGGCCGAACCCAGATGCTTAATTTTTTTGAAAGCACAGCCGGCGGGTACCTAGTGGACCTTCCTGGCTATGGATACGCAAAAACCAGCAAGAAAGATCAGATCGCTTGGCAAAAATCAGTTAACGAGTACCTCTCCTTTCGAGAAACCCTAAGAGCGTTAGTATTGGTCATGGATATTAGACGCCCTAACCAAGAATACGATCAGGAACTAATTAACTGGGCAAAAGAATCTGATTTAACACTGCACATTCTTCTCAATAAATCCGACAAAATAGGCACGAACAAAAAACTAGATGCTCTACGTAAGACTCAATCGGAGTACAAGCACTGGTCAAACGTGTCTATTCAGACCTTTTCAGCTTTAAAGGGAGACGGAAGAGGAGAGCTAGTTAGTAAGATCCTTTATTGGTTTGGTGATCCAGTTGCAAGCTCTAATTAATGGGCTTGATCCCAATTGTCTCCGACGCCTACTTCCACTTCTAAGAGTACGTCCAGCCCAACCGCGGCCTCCATTAGCTCTTTGACTCGCGATGACAGCTCATCAACGCTGGATGTTTCCACTTCAAAGACCAGCTCATCATGCACTTGCATTATCATCTGGGCATCCATATCAGAATCATCTAACCATTTCTGAACATTGCACATCGCGATTTTAATCACGTCTGCAGCCGTACCCTGCATCGGCGCATTGATTGCTGTTCTCTCTGCAGCTTGCCTACGTTGAGCGTGCTTTGCGCCTATCTCTGGCACATACAAGCGGCGGCCAAACACGGTTTCTACAAAACCCTTTTCTCTCGCACTTGATCTACTGTAAGCCAT
>CAJWGQ010000189.1 GCA_913041025.1 uncultured Gammaproteobacteria bacterium
TAAAACCTAGCGACTTTGCAGCATTAAGTATCTCTCTAGATTCGTCAACTGTAAAGGCCCCTTCTTCGCAAAATACATCACAATATTCGGCCAACTCTTTAACCAAAGGAAGCATACGTACTATTTCTGAAACATACTCGTATTTGTTTAAGTTGTCCGGAAAAGCATGAGCACCCATAAAAGTTACCACTACATCTGCCAAATTAAGTGATTTTAACCAATTGGCAACTCTCAACTGCTTTATCTCAGTATCTTCTTCTAAACCATAGCCTGATTTGATTTCAATTGTAGTTGTTCCGTAGTTTATAGCTTTTTTAAATCTTTTAAGAGTTTGTTCCCTTAACTCATCTTCACTAATTGAACGTGTTTCTTTAACTGTACGAAGAATTCCACCTCCGTTTGCTAAAATCTCTTGATAACTTTTACCCTTCAATTTCCATTCAAGCTCATGCTCTCGAGAACCGGCCCAAACTAGATGAGTATGGGGATCTACAAAACCGGGAACTATAACTTTGCCAGTAACATCGATTATCTCAGCTTCCGGAGCTTCTATGTGCTTGGCTACTTTAATTATTTTATCGTCTTCAATTAAAATATCTGTATTCGCACGCCTATCAACTACACCCATGGCATCTCCATGAAGTGGTTTCAATGTAGGTCTAGGCGTAACGACCTCTAATGCTCCACGTAAAAGATACACTTCCAGTCATAGGGGGAAGGTCATAAAGACCTTACTTCATTGAAGGATTAATGCTAAAGATGAAAGTCTTCAGAGAATCGCCTGAAACGATTTACGAAGATTTGGAAAAACGTAATTTACCAAAAGAGATGGCTTCGACAGTTATTGAATTAGACAATAAATGGAGAAAGCTTATTGAAAAAGGTAACAATTTAAGAGCGAAGAGAAATACTATTTCTAAGACTATTGGAGAGTTGAAAAAAAAAGGAACTGACTTTTCAGATGTACTAAATGAAATGGCTACTCTAAAAAAAGATTTAATCCAAAACGAAAAAGATACAGAGGGAGCTCTAAAAATTAGAGATGCAAAAAGAATGATAGTTCCAAATATTTTGGATAATGAAGTACCAATTGGAAAAGATGAAAGTGGGAATCTAGAATTATCAATACATGGAAACATAGATCAGAATAAACAATACCTCTCACACCAAGATATCTTAGAAAACATTAACGGAGCTGATCTAAAAAGAGCATCAAAAATTGCTGGAAGAAGGTTTTATTTTTTAACCGGAGATTTAGCTAGGCTAGAACTTGCCCTAATAAATTTTGCAGTAGAAACACTTTGTGAAAAAGGATATAGTCTGACAACTCCTCCTTTTGTAATGAATAAAGAAGCCTATGAAGGCGTTGTAGATTTAACTGATTTTGAAGAGGTAATGTATAAAATTGACGATCATGATTTGTACTTAATTGCTACCTCTGAACATCCTATTACTGCTAGATTTAAAGATGAGATAATTGAACTAAAAGAAGGGCCATTAAAATTTGCTGGAATTTCTACTAATTTTAGAAAAGAAGTCGGTGCACACGGAATTAGTGATAGAGGTATTTGGAGAGTACATCAATTTTCCAAAGTAGAACAAGTCATATTCTGTAAACCTGAAGACTCAAAGAAAATGCATGAAGAAATATTAAGCAACGCAAAATATGTTTTTGAAAAGTTAGAGATTCCTTTTAGAGTTATAGATATTTGTACAGGAGACATAGGTACTGTAGCCGCAAGAAAATTTGATATTGAGGCTTGGATGCCATCTACGAATAAATGGAAAGAAGTAGTTAGTGCAAGCAACTGTGAATCATACCAATCTGTTAGACTGAACATGAGATACAGAACAAGTGAGGGAACTAGTTTTCCACATACTTTAAATTCAACCGCTGTCGCGACTACTAGAGCTTTAGCTGCAATTCTTGAAAATAATCAAACCGAAAACGGAAGTGTCGTAATTCCAAAGGTATTAAGAAAATGGATGGGAAATCAGGAAATTATAGAATCTAAATGAAAAAAGGGTTGATTTTAGGCCGATTCCAGCCATTGCATATGGGTCACCTTTCATTATTTGAAACGGTAATTGATAATGGAGAAGAATTGCTGATATGTATAGGGTCTTCAAACGAAGAAAGAACTGAAAATAATCCTTACAACTCATCTGAAAGAATTAAGATGATTAAAGCTGTTTTGTCTAATTATGATTGTAAATATGCTATTTTTGAGATACCTGATATTAATAATAATGATTTATATGTAAAACATTTGGAAAGTATTGTACCTGAGTTTGACATTGTTTATAGTGGTAATGCTCTTGTCAAAACACTTTTTGAAATATCAGGATACAATGTAATAGTTCCTAAACTATTGAACCGCGAGGTCTGGCAGGGGGTTTCCATCCGCCAGGCGATGAAGGACGGTGATGATTGGGAAATGGATGTCCCTGCAGTTGTGACTGAAATAATATCTGAAATAAAACTCTCATAGCGGGCCCCCTCCCTCCTATTCGATTAATCTACCTTTACTTTAGTTCCCTTAGGTTTATCAGATTCTTTTTTAGTTAATACTAAATCTAATATTCCATTTTTGTAAGTAGCCTTAGAAGATTCAGTTTCAACTAGTGAATTTAAGTCAATGCTTTTGAAATATTTGCGAGATTCCGTTTTAACATTAACTTCTACTTTTTCTTCCGTAACATTAATGTCAATATCTTCTTTACTAACTCCTGGAAGCTCAACTGTAATGGCAATCTGATCCTCTGTCTCGTTAATATCTGTAAGTGGCTCTCTCCTTGTATCTACAGTTGGCTTTTCACCCTTATTACCAAATGATCTTGTACGCGTATTGCCAAAGTCTTCAAAAACTGGAAAACCATCTGGACCTGTTTTAACTGAAAAACCAAACACAAATGGATTTTTAGCTGTATTATCTGAAATGTTACCTTCGATAGCATCTCTCATTAAGTTATCCATTTGCTTGCGCATTTTATTGAACTCTCCATCTAAATTATTGAAAATAGTAACTCTATTCCAGCTTATGATGCCTGCTAGGAATATGGGAGAAAAGTATCATGATGAAGTTTGTGTCTGCAGGTGCTGCAGCATTATTAGCGTTGAGCAACGTTGCAGGTGCGACAGAGCTGCGCCTGTCACACCAATGGTCGAACAAGGACGTTCGCCACAAGGTCGCCGAGATTGTTGCCAACGAAGTGGCCGCCGCCAATGTTGATCTGGAAATTAAAATATTCGGCTCGAAATCGTTGTTTAAGCCACGCGAGCAATACAAGCCGCTCAGCCGCGGTCAGCTTGATATGACGGTACTGCCGCTGAGCTATGCTGGAGGTCAGCAGCCAGCCTACAACCTGACATTAATGCCGGGCTTGGTCAAAAACCACGATCATGCAGCGCGTCTGAGTGCGTCGCCATTTATGAAAGAGCTTGAGGCCAAAATGGCCGCAGACGATGTGATGGTCCTGGTACATGGATATCTGGCGGGCGGTTTTGTTGGCAAAGACAAATGTATCACCAAACCCTCAGATGTGGCCGGCCTTCAGACCCGCGCGGCTGGTAATGCGTTTGAACAGATGCTGGCCGGTGCAGGCGCCTCAATCGCTTCAATGGCATCATCCGAGATTTATAACGCGATGCAGACCGGTGTGCTGAATGCGGCGAACACGTCGTCGTCGTCGTTTGTGTCCTACCGGATTTACGAGCAGGTCAAATGCTATACGCCAGCCGGTGATGTCGCTCTTTGGTTCATGTATCAGCCGCTGTTGATGAACAAATCCGCCTTTGAGGGGCTGAATGCTGCTCAGCAAGCGGCTCTCTTGGCAGCTTCTGCAAATGCCGAGACCTATTATCTGGCCGAAGCCAAAAAACAGGATGCCGCATCGGTGGAGGTGTTCCGTAAGGCGGGCGTTGAGATTGCCAATATGTCACCGGAAGATTTCGCAGCTTGGCGCGCAATTGCGCAAGAAACGTCTTACAAAAAGTTTGTCTCTGATGTTTCAGACGGGCAAGCGCTTTTGGATATGGCGTTGGCAGTCGACTAATAATCAGACAAAACATATCTGTCGGGCGGCGCTTTCGGGCGCCGTCTGCTCTTTTAATTGCTCGGTAAGGAAAACAGCATGTCTGGTCAAAGCTCAGCGGTCACAGCGCGGGTCGGGGACAATCGGTTTCTGCGCACAGTGGCGGCAATTTCAACACTTGCGGGGTGGTGTTCGGCGGCGATGATCGTCTCAGCGGTGGCCATAACTTGTCAAATGATTTTTATCCGGTTTGTGTTGAATGGCTCGACCATTTGGCAAACCGAGGCTGTGATCTATCTCGTCGAGGTAGCGACTTTGATCGGTCTGCCTTATGTGCAACGGTTGCGCGGGCATGTGAATGTTGATCTGATTCCTCTGTCTCTGCCGCCGCGCGCCCGTATGACGCTGGCGTTGTTTACTCTTTCGATGTCATGTTTAATCGTCGCAATCATGCTGTGGTACGGCTATGAATACTGGCATTTCGCCTGGTCGAGAGGCTGGCGTTCGGATACAGTTTGGGGGGTGCGCCTGTGGATCCCTTATGCCGCCCTACCGATTGGATTTGCGTTGTTTTTGCTGCAACTTGTCGCGGATCTCGTGGCGGTTGTGCTGAAAATTGATCCCCCCTTTGGTCTGGAGGATAACTGATGGATCCGCTGTTTCTTGGCGCGTTCGTGGCGATGGTCACGATTTTAGTGCTATTCTCCGGCGTGTCGGTTGCTCTTGGGCTACTAATCGTTTCAGCCGGTTTTTTGATTGTTTTTGACGGTATGCGCTCGCTGGAACTGATGCCGGAAATTCTGTTTGGCAAGTTGGATAACTTTGCGCTTTTATCTATCCCGATGTTTATCATCATGGGGTCCTCAATTGCCTCGACCCGGGCTGGCGCTGACTTGTATGAGGCGCTAGAGCGGTGGCTGACGCGTGTGCCGGGGGGGCTTGTTATTTCTAACCTGGGGGCCTGCGCGCTGTTTGCGGCGATGTCTGGATCCAGTCCTGCAACCTGTGCTGCGATTGGCAAAATGGGCATCCCCGAGATGCGCAAGCGTGGTTATCCCAACGGGGTTGCTGCGGGTTCGATTGCGGCGGGCGGCACGCTGGGCATTCTGATTCCATCATCGGTGACCATGATCGTCTACGGTATCGCGACTGAGACCTCGATCGGGCGCCTGTTTTTGGCTGGGGTGATCCCTGGCTTGTTCT
>CAJWGQ010000190.1 GCA_913041025.1 uncultured Gammaproteobacteria bacterium
AGCTTGGAGTGAAGACGTATTAAGAAAATTATTAGAAAATATGATGAAAGACATTCATGATTCGTGTGTGCAGTACGGGGAGTCTAAGTCTGGACCAGTAAATTATTTAGCAGGAGCTAATGTTGCGGGATTTGTTAAAGTAGCTGACGCAATGCTAAGCTATGGACACGTTTAGTTGGAAAGGCTTCAATAAATATTACTTTTCTTATTAAGAGGGCTTAGTGCAAGAGTTGTGCTGAGCCCTAAGTTTTGAATGGCTGCTTATTTTGTACGGCTGGATAGATATAGAATTAGGCACCTTCTTTTGTTTCGGGACAAGCCCTTAATCAAATTCTAAAGCTGCTATCAGGAACTTTGGATAGCGTCCCATATATTCTTAGGGGTCAAAGGCATATCCACGTGGGTGATCCCAAGTGGAGATAGCGCATCTACAACGGCATTAACAACTGCAGGCATTGCGCAGGCTGTTCCAACCTCCCCAGCACCTTTTGTTCCCATCGGGTTTACTTCTGTAATAGTGGGATTATCTGAAAGCTCAAACGAACAAAAGTCGCTAGCTCTGGGCATCGAATAATCCAGAAAGGAACCCGTCTCCATTTGACCAGTATCTTTATCGTAAAGAACACCTTCCATGAGAACCTGCCCTGCCCCTTGTCCAATTCCTCCAAAGATTTGTCCATTAAGAAGCAGCGGGTTAATAACCTTGCCAACATCGCTTACACCAACATATTTTAGGATTTCGATTTTACCAGTCTCAATATCGACTTCAACTTCACAGGCATGACATCCGTTGGGAAAGTTTGGTGCGGCCGATTCGAATTTTTCTTTTACCGAGAGACCAAAATTATCACTTTCAGTTTTTTTATTGGTTGGGTATGCAGCGGAAACGATATCATTCCAACTGGTAGTACGATCGGTCCCCGCTATTTCAAAAACTCCTGCTTTAAATTCAATGTCTCTTGAGTTTGCTTCCAAGATATCTCCAGCAATTTCCTTGGCTTTCTCAATAAGTTTTTCTGAAGCCCTTAATGCCGCGCTTGAGCCCAATGATGACACGCGAGATCCGCCAGTTCCGTTACCCTGAGCAATTTGGTCAGTATCTCCCTCGTTCACGGTTATTTTGTCTTCATCAATATTGAGTAATTCACTTACGACCTGACGGTACATAGTTGGATGACCTTGACCATGTTCGGTAGTGCCAGCAAAAACATTGACATTACCATCTTGTTCAAATGAGATATCAACAAACTCAGATCCTGCCCCAGCAGCATTTTCTACATTATTTGCCACGTTCCTTAATCCCCATGGGCTGTGAATATTAGTCTTTTCAGGATCTTCGTATATTCTAGTTCCATCACCAAATTTAGCTTCTTCTTCGAACCAGCCTACTTTAATAGCAAATTTATTTCCATCCGCTTCTCTATTATCTCCTCCTACTTCAAATGTTTGGCGTCCAGGTAAAGATTCTGAAAAGTCAAATTCACACTGTCTACATGTAAATTTAATGAATCCATATTGATCCATTACATTAGATAGGATATTTATTGGCTCGTGTACGAATGCTCGTATTGAGGATTTGAGGGCTGCAGCCAGCGTGCTAAAAGGAAGGAAGATATCTAAGCGAATCAAGGAAGCTATTGCGGTGCCAGGTTCAGGTTTGGTCAAAAAGCAGGCTGAAGAGGAAGGTTTGGCAGATATTTTTTTAGAGTCAGGTTTTCAATGGCGAGACGCAGGTTGTTCGATGTGTCTAGGAATGAATCCCGACCAATTGGGTGAGCAGGAGCATTGCGCTTCAACATCGAATAGAAACTTTGAGGGTCGACAGGGTTATCGAGGTCGAACACACCTTGTTAGTCCGGCGATGGCAGCGGCTGCTGCTGTAGAGGGGTCCTTTATAGATGTCAGGACGCTACTGTAATGCAGTCTTTCGACGCTCACGTAGGTTTGGTCGCACCGCTTGATCGAGTAAATGTGGATACTGATCAAATTATTCCCAAACAGTTTCTAAAATCGATCAAACGGACAGGTTTTGGTGATTATTTATTTGATGCCTGGCGATTTGATGATCCAGGCGAGCTAGGGATGACCCCTAATGAGCGAGTTATAAATCATGACTTTGTGCTGAACCAACCGCGTTATCAGGGTGCGAGTATTTTGTTAGCCAGGAACAATTTTGGGTGTGGTTCTTCCAGAGAGCATGCGGTCTGGTCGATTATGGAGTTTGGCTTTAAAGTCGTCATAGCTGAAAGCTTCGCGGATATATTTTATGGGAATTGTTTTAAAAATGGATTACTCCCAGTTCAATTACCACCAGAAGTCATAGACAGACTCTTCGAGTTATCTTCAGATGGCCTAGAACTTTCCGTTGATTTACATAATCAAACGGTGACTGACGAAGCTGGTGAGATTCTTTCTTTTGATATTGATCAGGGAATGAAAACAAAATTATTGGAAGGGCAAGACGAAATAAGTCTTTCTTTGATGGAAAACGAAAAAATCTTGCTCTTCGAGCAAGAGCATAAAAAACGACAACCCTGGTTGTTTGATAGGAAGTCTCGCTAATGCAAAAGAAGAAAGTGTTGTTACTTCCCGGTGATGGTATCGGTCAAGAGGTCACGGCATCAGCCGGTCGTATACTAGAGAAAGTTGTACAGCTGGAAGATGTTGAAATAGAACTTTTAGATGGATTGATTGGAGGGGCTGCAATTGATTCTACTGGTGACCCTTTACCCAAAGAAACGCTTGAGCTAGCCAAGGCGTGTGACGCTGTGTTGCTAGGAGGTGTTGGAGGGCCTAAGTGGGATGATCTGCCTACCGAAAAAAAACCAGAAAAGGGGCTCCTTAGAATCAGACAAGAATTGGATTTGTTCGCAAATTTAAGGCCGGCTTTATTATTTCCGCCCTTGTCTTCTGCTTCTTCTCTTAAGCCCGAGCTTGTCGAGAACTTAGATATTCTGATTCTTCGCGAACTAACTGGAGGGATCTATTTTGGTGAACCTCGTGGTGTTGAACTAAGAGAAAACGAAAGAGTAGGGTTCAATACATTGGTGTACTCTGAGGGAGAGATAGAGCGTATTGCTAGAGTTGGTTTCGAGTTGGCAGAGAAAAGGTCAGGAAAGCTTTGTTCAGTTGACAAGGCGAACGTTCTTGAGGTCTCTCAGTTATGGAGAGAGGTGGTTTCTGATTTAGCGGCCGATTACCCGGGAGTGGAGTTGTCTCATATGTATGTTGACAACGCGGCAATGCAATTAGTGCGGCAGCCAAAACAGTTTGATGTCATTGTTACCGGGAACATGTTTGGGGATATTTTGTCTGATGTTGCCGCTATGTTAACGGGTTCTTTGGGCATGTTACCTTCGGCTTCGCTAGCATCCAACGGCTCCGGCTTATATGAGCCGGTGCATGGAACCGCGCCTGATATTGCAGGCCAAGATCTAGCGAATCCACTGGCTACAATATTATCGGTGGCCATGATGTGTAAATATTCTCTTGAGTTACCAGAGGCTTCGAATTCTATCGAAAGAGCGGTGTCTAGTGTCTTAGACGCAGGTTACCGAACATCTGATATATTCAGTGATGCAGCTCAGACTAAAGTAGGTTGTGTAGAAATGAGTGAGCTTGTTCTGGAGAGGTTATAAATGGATAAAGAGGGGTTTTCGGTCGCGATTTTAGGGGCCACCGGAGCAGTGGGAGAAGCTTTAGTAGAAATCTTGGAAGAACGAGAATTTCCGGTATCCGAGTTGCACCTCCTTGCTTCGGAGCGATCAGCTGGAAAACGGATTCAATTTAAGGGTAAACACCTGAAAGTTGAAAATGTTGATGAGTTTGACTTTGTCAGGGCTGATATAGGACTTTTTTCTGCGGGTGGCAGCGTTTCAGCGCGGTATGCTCCAAGGGCTGCAGAAGCAGGCTGTGTAGTTATCGATAATACCTCGCAGTTTCGTTATGAAGAGGATATCCCATTAATCGTTCCAGAGGTTAATGCACACCGACTCGGTGACTATAAGAATCGAAATATCATAGCGAACCCGAATTGCTCAACGATACAACTGATGTTGGCTCTTAAACCTATCCATGATGAGTCCGAGATCGAACGTGTTAACGTTGCGACTTACCAAGCGGTGTCTGGGGCAGGAGCGGGAGGAGTCAGAGAGTTAGCCGCTCAAACTGCCAATTTGCTTAATACAAAACCAATTGAGTCGAACGTTATGCCCGTGCAAATTGCATTTAATGCGATACCCCATATCAATACATTCGAGGACAACGGTTATACGCTGGAAGAGATGAAAATGGTTTGGGAGACTAAGAAAATTCTCGAAAATGACGCTATTCAGGTAAACCCTACGTGCGTTCGGATTCCAGTGTTCTATGGACACTCGGAAGCGGTAAATATAGAAACAAAAGAACCGGTTACCAAAACTAGAGCTGAAGAGCTATTGGATGCTGCTCCTGGCGTAGAGTTATTTCGCGATAATGGTTATCCGACGGCTGTAACTGATGCTGCGGGTAAAGACCCTGTGTATGTTGGCCGAGTTAGAGAAGATATATCCTGTGACAAGGGCCTTAATATGTGGGTTGTTTCTGACAATGTCAGAAAAGGGGCTGCTTTAAATAGTATTCAAATTGCTGAGTTGCTTAAGGACTCGCTATCCAACGCATAAACAAGCAGTTTCGTCTTCGATTGCGAGGTGCGATCGCGAATTTAATTTTTCTCCTATTCGTAAGCACCGCAGGATTAGCAATAGAGTTAGGCGAATTTGAATTGCAGGGCAGTGGTCCAACCGGTTTTCAGGGACGCTTGGAATTGGTTGATATTGGTAACACTGAAATCGAAGACATTTCGGTCAAGATTGCTGATGACGCTTACTTTTCAAATTTGGGTATCGAGCGGTCAGCTTATCTAGATGTTTTAGAGATAACAATTGGAAAGGTAGGCGCCCAAACATACATCAATGTCGCGAGTGATCAATCTATCAATAAAAACTATCTGGTTGTCCTGTTGGAAATCATTTGGCCAGGTAGCGCGATGTTGAAGGAGTTTGCGGTGCTCCTGCAGCAATCTGAGCCAGGCGCTACTGTGGAGCTTGAGTCAATTAATGGTAGCCAGGAATTTGTGCTTACCCGCAGGAACGAAACTTTGTGGCGAATAGCTACAAAAACGAGACCGTCTGAAAGAGTGTCTGTAA
>CAJWGQ010000191.1 GCA_913041025.1 uncultured Gammaproteobacteria bacterium
TTCACACAATCGTTTTTCGGCGTGGCGGGCGCTCTTGATGTCAGAGGAACGCCCGGAGAAACTTATTTCAGGGGAGTGCGCAGACTAGACAACCCTGGGAATTATCCAACGCCGATCGGGGCGTCCGATCGGGTGGACATTGTTAGGGGGCCAGCCTCGCCAATCTACGGACCGGCGAAGATTGGCGGTTATTTGAATTTCAACCCGAAGTCAGCGCGCATAGAAGAGACTGGCGCCTACATAGCGGAAAACACAGGTGCGCTGTCATACACCACAGGTAGCTGGGACAAGAGTATTCTGACAGCGGAGATCGGAGGCCCCGCGGAGATTGGCGGCAAGCCGATGGGTTTTTACCTCTACGGAGAACTAGAAAACTCTGGGAGCTTTTATAAGAACGCGCCTGGAGTAGAGCAGTCCCTGATTCAGGCCAGCTTCGATGTCGACTTGAGCGACACTGTACAGCTTCAATTTGGTGGTATGTATCACGATTTCGCAGGCGCGCAGAATGCTGGCTGGAATAGAATAACGCAGGACCTGATTGACAACGGCACGTATATCACAGGATCCCCAGCCTCTCTAGATCTGAATGGTGATGGCAAAATCTCGCACCAGGAATTTTTTGGTGAAACAGATGGCGTAGGTTTTACGAACTTCAACCCTTTCAAATTTACCCCTGGTGGACTTAAACCGGGAGACACCACAACAGCGGAAGATTTAGGGCTTACAGATACAGGGCCAATGGCACTAGTTACTGGGGTAGGAACGACCACACTTGATCCATCACTTACTTTGATCGCCTCCGACGACACACTTGAAAATCAAGTAACGACCTTATACTTCGATATCATCATGGGCCTCGAGTCTGGTTGGGAAATCACCAATAAACTCTTTTATGAGTCGTACGAAAATCTAAACGAAAACGCATATGGCTTTTCGCAATTCCATGAAACTTATGTAATCGAAGAAAAGTTGATTATCGAAAAACTTTTCGAAGGAGACAGCATGCGGGCGATCGTGCAGTTCTCACCCTCGTTAAGATACACAGATTTCGAGCACGGCGACGACTATACTAACGAATACTTTCACCGCAGGGACTTGACGGGCCCCAGCACAGCATTAGACGCTCGCCTTTTAGCGACGAGAATCCATGACGACTATACGGAGTATTACATTGGCGATTATATGGATCTCGGCGTTGGCTTTATGACGGATCTCACCTGGTACAGCGGGTTGTCGGTCTTAGCCGGTGTCCGTTACGACTCTATCGATATGGAAAGTATGCAGCCATTAGATAAACTCCTCCTGGCTAGCTCGAACAACTTTTGCCTTGACGGGAGTTGTGTGGATCTTAGCGCCGATGGAGATGTTTCGGGAACATCTTGGACCTTTAGTGTTTCCTATGACATTGGGGAAACAGGTTTGATTCCTTACGTCACCTTATCAGAACAAGCGACGGTGATAGCAGGGCAAGGCGGAGAGCTTACCGTGAGCAACGTGGCGTCCGGCGAAGCATTCGATACCTCCGAACTCATGGAGTACGGGATAAAGGGGCAACTCTTGGATGATAGATTGTACTTTTCTCTGTCTGTTTATGAACAGGAAAGAACGGACTTCTCAGCTCAATCAATCGTAACCAATCAGGCCGTATCAACGGAGGGCACAGAGTTTGAGCTCCGATGGTCCGTTAACGAGCAGCTTTTGGTTGGTATGACCTATACGCAAGCCGAGGCCACCAATATAGCCACTGTGGCCGATGGCGATCGATTCAGCTTTATTGGAGCTGGAGACCTACCAAATATCGCCCCTGCACTCCACTTTGGTGGCCAGTATGGTGGAAACGTCAGTGTCCAGGCGAGCGGCGGCAAGCGAGCTGGGATGCCTAAGAATATATTCTCCGCCTACGGAACTTACTCGTTCGGAAATGGATTTAGCCTTAGCGCAAGTATGGCTGACGTGGACTCTGTTCCATCCGGATTCTCGAATAGCATCACGCTACCCGCCTACACCTTGTTTAACATGAGTGCGGGATGGGAATCTGAACGTTGGAGCGTAGTTGTCACTGGTAAGAATTTGACGGACGAGCTTTATTTTAGATCGAACTTCCCGAACCTATTCGGTAGTAATATCGTTCTGCCTGAACTTCCTCGCCATTTCTTGGCTAAGGTTCAATATACTTTTTAGTCTGATAAGCATCGCGCCCAGTTCGTTTCAAACCGACTGGGCGCATAGCTCTTGGATCCTTGTATTAATCAATTCTCAAGAACCTAAGAATATAAACTTGAGTGCGAAAACGGCTGCAACTATATAGACGGCGATAGGACACTCTTTAGGGCGCAGGCGTATAACTTTGATAACAGCATAACTAATAAACCCAATCCCTATTCCATTCGCGATCGAAAAACTAAGCGGCATCGAGATCGCGGTCAAAACAGCTGGGGTATACTCCATCGGTTCACTCCAGTCCAAATCCACAAGCCCCTGGGCCATGGCGGCGGAAACAAATAGAAGTGCTCCAGCCGTTGCATAAGCCGGCACACTTTGGGCAAGTGGAGAAAGGACAAGACATAGAAGAAATAGTAGGGCGACCGTAAGGGCCGTTAACCCCGTTTTACCCCCACTCTCGACTCCCGAGGCACTCTCTATGAAGCAAGTCGTAGATGAGGTACCAAACATCGCTCCTGCTGCCGTCGCACCGGAGTCTGCCAAGAGAGCCCTTCCAATCCGAGGCAGTTTGCCATTCTCATCGAGAAGCTTCGCCCTATTCGTTACCCCCACTAAAGTACCGGCGGTATCGAAGACATCTACCAGAAGTAGGGTTAGGATGACACTGAGCATAGATAGTTCAAAAGCGGCCGCGATATCCATTTGCAGAAATACGCTCTCAACGCTGGGTGGCGACGCTAAAATACCTTTGAACTCTGCATCGCCCACCAGCCAGCCCGCAATAGAGACGCTTATCATTCCGACTATAATCGCGCCTTTGAATCCCGACGATACAAGGGCTGCAATCAAAAATAGGCCAATCAATGCCATGACAGAACTGAACTGAGTCAAATCGCCAAACGCAACCAAGGTAGCGGGATTTGCGACGACGATTCCAGCATTTTTCAAAGCGATAAAAGCTATAAATAAACCTATACCGGCCGAGATACCTATCTTCAGGTTTTTCGGTATTGCATTGATTATCCAGGAACGAATCGGCAAGACACTGATCAAAATAAACAACAGACCAGAAATAAATACGGCACCCAGAGCTGCTTGCCACGAATGACCAGACCCCAACACAATGCCGTAAGTGAAAAACGCATTCTGACCCATTCCTGGGGCTAAACCGATCGGGTAATTTGCAATAACGCCCATTAAGATGCAGCCAACAGCCGCTGCTAGGCATGTGGCAACGAACACGGCTCCAAAGTCCATTCCTGCCTGAGATAAGATGGCCGGATTGACAACGACGATATAAGACATAGCAAGAAATGTGGTCGCCCCCGCTATAATCTCAGTTCTAATCGTCGATCCGGTCTCTGAAATGCTAAAAAATTTATCAATATAGTTATACATAAGTGCTTGGTTTTTCGTTTTAATAATAGACAGGCCTCTCAGCTTGATAATCGCGACTGCCAATTTAATTACAGGTTACACCCAGCATTCACGACATATGAAGAACTTAATGAATAAACTTTGGGTATCCCTATGGGCTTTGGTCAGCGGCTTAAGTCTAAACACCGCCTTCGCTATCGATCTAACTCCAATCGATAACTCCCAATTTGGTTATGAAGAAGCAAAGCATCTCGCGTCAAGAGCAGGATTTGGTGGCACCCCCGAAGAGATCGAGATTTTAGTAGAGCTCGGCCCTCAAAAAGCCGTCTCGAGATTTTTCGAAGACAACAGAGATGGACTCAAATTCGAGCACTCAGGTATTTTCGACGAAGGCTTGGACCCCTTTCCTCCAAGTCGACCTGCCACGACGAATTTAGCAAAACGTAAAGGCCAGGCCCTTGGCATAGAAGTAAAAAGTGAGGGGAACCGCCGCCTGCAACCAATCGTCAACAAATTTTTTTACTGGCTGAGAGCTAGCCGACTCGAAACAGATAGGGTGGCTTATTGGTGGGCGAATAGAATGCTTTCTTCTTCTTATGCACTTCAAGAGAAGATGGCTCTGTTCTGGCACGGACACTTCGCCACCAACGAAGACAAGGTTCGTGACTATAGAAAGATGCTAAATCAAATACAGCTCTTTCAAGAAAAGGGGTTGGGTAGCTTTCGAGAGCTATTAAACGATACGGCTCAAGATCCAGCTATGTTGGTCTTTCTCGATGCTGGCGTGAATACCGCCGACTCCCCAAATGAAAACTTTGCGAGGGAAATAATGGAGCTCTTCACAATGGGTGTAGGGAATTACTCCGAAAAAGATGTACGCGAAGCAGCAAGAGCGTTTACTGGATGGACGGTCAAAGGAACAAACTTTTATCGTGATAACACCAACCACGATATCGGTGAAAAAGAGTTTTTATCTTTCAGCGGGAATTACGATGGCACAGACATTATTGAAATCATCTTATCTCAAGACCAGACAAGCGAGTTTATCTCGACAAAGATATATCGATATTTTGTGAATGACAGCATCTCTGATGAGGGGATCAAAACGCTTGGTAACTTACTTTCCAACGAGGATTATCATATAGCCAAATTCCTGCGGACATTATTTCTCTCGAAGGACTTTTATCAAAACGCCGGATCCCACATTAAAAGCCCTATTGAATTGATGATCTCCACTTACAAACTAATGGGAGCGACTGCTGTTCCAGGAGTGCCAGATTTCAACGAAGTATCTCAAGCATTGGGCCAGCGCCTTTTGCACCCCCCAACAGTAGCGGGTTGGTCCGAGGGCAAAAGTTGGATCACGCCATCTCTACTATTTGAGAGAGCCAACTTTGTGCTAGATGTCGTGTTCCCAGATTTAAACTTCGTACCACCTGATAGGTTCCCCGTATTTACTCCGGAGGTTGCGCGAGTTCAACAACGGCTTCGCCAAGGAAAAAGCATAAGCCAGGCGACAAAGCCTAGCGGAATAAGTGAATCCATGAGCATGGCCCAGTCAAACCAAATGGCTGATCAGGATGAAGATTTTAATACG
>CAJWGQ010000192.1 GCA_913041025.1 uncultured Gammaproteobacteria bacterium
CGCCCCTAGGTTGTCGTTCGTCAAAATACGATTTTTCAACATCAAACGGCTGAATTTCGCAGTACACTCCGCATTCTCTTACTCTTCTCGCGATCAGCTGAGTGTATTGGGAACCAAAATCCAGGATCAGCAACCACTGATCTTGGAGATGATCGATAGCGCGTTCAGTCAAGGCTAGCTGACTGGATAATTGGGGGCTTCTTTTGTGATTGCTACATCATGCACATGAGATTCGGCCATGCTAGCCGCGCTCACCTTTATAAACTCTGGATGTTTCCTAAGGTAGTCAATGTCTCCGCTGCCTGTGTACCCCATCGCTGCTCGAAGACCACCCATCAGTTGGTGAATGATCGGCCCTGTTGGCCCCCTGAAAGGAACTCTACCTTCAATACCTTCAGGAACGAGCTTTCTTCCGTCCCCCTCGACTTCCTGAAAATATCTATCACTTGACCCATGACTTTGAGCCATAGCTCCAATCGAACCCATGCCCCGATAAGATTTGTATGTCCTTCCTTGATACAACTCTATCTCTCCTGGAGCCTCTTCGGTTCCCGCAAGCAAGCTTCCCACCATCACCGAACTCGCCCCGGCACAAATGGCTTTTGCTATATCGCCGGAATAACGAATCCCACCATCTGCGATCACCGGAATATCATCCTCTTCTGCCGCTCTAGACGCCTCAGAGACCGCCGTTATTTGCGGAACGCCAATCCCCGACACGATCCTGGTCGTACAGATCGACCCAGGGCCAATACCGACCTTTACGGCGTCGACGCCCGCGTCTATCAGCGCTCTGGCACCATCGTAGGTAGCCACGTTTCCGCCGATCACATCGAGATTAGGATAGGTTTGTTTAATCCAGGCAATCCGATCGACCACGCCTCTTGAATGACCATGAGCCGTATCAACGACTATGACATCTACATCCGCTTCTACTAATGCGGCCACACGATCGTCTGTCTCTTCAGAGGTCCCGACACTAGCACCGACACGCAAGCGCCCTTGCTCGTCTTTGCATGCTGAAGGGTAAGTCTCTGCTTTGGTTATATCTTTAACCGTGACCATGCCGGTTAGCTCAAATTCATCATTCACCAATAGGACTTTTTCAATTCGGTGTTCGTGCAGGATTCGCTTAATCTCTTCGTTACTTGCGCCCTCTTTGGCCGTCAACAGCCTATCCTGCGGGGTCATAACATCTTTCACTTTAAGATCAATTCGATCCAAAAAACGAATATCTCTCGTAGTAATAATTCCAACAAGCTTTTCCCCATGAACGACGGGTACACCCGAAATTTTATTCTCTGTGGTGGTAGCTATAAGGGTCTCTATCGTCGCTTCAGGGTGTATTGTCACAGGATCACGGATAATTCCCGACTCATATTTCTTTACAGCTCGAACTTCACGGGCCTGGTCCTCGACCGATAAATTCTTATGCACGATCCCAAGGCCACCTTCCTGCGCCATCGAAACTGCAAGCCGCGCCTCGGTAACCGTATCCATAGCGGAAGAGACAACCGGAATATTAAGGTTAATACGCTTGGTTAATTTGCTCTTTAAGCAAACATCAGAGGGCAAAATTTCAGAATAGGCGGGCAGTAAGAGGACGTCGTCGAATGTTAATGCGTCAGTTGAGATACGTAGCATTTACAGGCCTCACAAAATCAAGATTCTACTGACTCACACTTAAGAAGTAAATCTATACCAAAATCAAGGGGGAGTAATCAACCGATCAACACCTTTCTTCTCTTATCCCAGTACAATGCTACAATTATTTTGTGAAAGAAGTCGAAGAAAGAACCCCAGACCCCAAAGTATTCAGTGTCAGCGAATTAAACCTCCAAGCAAGAGTCACCATAGAAAAGCAATTCAATGTAGTCTGGGTTGAAGGAGAACTCTCGAATTTTGCTCGCCCCAGATCAGGCCATTGGTATTTCACTCTCAAAGATAACAGCGCTCAAGTCCGATGTGCCATGTTTGCGAATCGTAATCGACTCGCCCAAATTCAGCCTGTGGATGGACAACAAGTTCTAATTAGAGGTCGAGTCAGCCTGTATGAAGGGAGAGGCGACTTCCAGATAATCGTTGACCAGATTGAACATGCTGGGGAAGGTCTTCTCAGGCAAGCGTTCGATCAATTAAAAAGAAAACTATCATCAGAGGGTTTGTTTTCGGAGGAATCAAAAAAAACGCTGCCCTTATACCCAAGACATGTCGCGATCGTGTCATCTCCTACGGGCGCAGCAGTTAAAGACATATTGGCTGTAATGAGTCGGCGCTACCCGGCAATAAAGGTCACTTTAGTGCCAACCTCAGTACAGGGAGACAATGCGGGGGCAGAGATCGTCGAGGCACTCGATGCAGCCGAAGAGCTTGGACCAGATCTGATCATTCTAACTCGGGGCGGTGGGTCACTCGAAGACCTCTGGAGTTTCAATCTAGAGTCGGTCGCGCGAAGAATTTTTGCCTGCCATATCCCCCTTGTTTCTGCGATAGGCCACGAAATCGATTTCACTATAGCCGATTTCGTCTCAGACATAAGAGCTCCGACTCCTTCGGCCGCTGCAGAAATCGCTGTTCCCGAACTGTATGAGATATACGATCAAATCAAAGATTTTGAGAAGACTCTGGTCAATAGCTGGCTAAATACAAAGCAAATGCTAGAGCTGACATTACAAAACGCAAGGTTGAGACTTGTGAGCCCGAGGGCTCTAATCGAGCAAGCTCATCAGCGAATCGACGATGCTTCGAATCGGACCCTAACATCTATCACACGCCTTATCGATCTACAAAAGGAGCGATTGGCAAGCAACAGGGCTCAGCTCCGCATACTGGGACCAAATCAAAAATTATCAGGAGCGAAATCCGAGTTGATGACCAGAAAAGCTCAGTTAATTCGGTCAATCCAAGACAAGTTGCTCAAAGACGATAAGAGGCTTAAAAGCCTTGCTCGGATATTGGAGAGTGTTAGTCCCCTACCAACTTTATCAAGAGGCTATGCCATTATTCGGGACCAGGATTCAGCTTCGGTGCTAACAAAGAAAAGCCAACTCGAGATCGGACAGCGAGTGGTCACCCGTGTAACCGACGCGATCTTTGTCAGCAAAATCGAGAAAATCCAAGATACTGATGAAGAAGGTATTGGCATCAAATGAGGTGGATTTCATTCATCTTTCTTTTAATCAGCACTAGTTCACTAAGTACGCCGGTACCAGGAGGGGTTCTAGTGTGGGACATTCCCGACGGGGCAACAGGCGTACGATACCAAAACAAACCCGTCTTAATTATAGGGAACAAGGCGCTAATCGGTATCCCCGTCTTTGAAAACCCGGGCCAGCATAGCCTGACCTTTATGCTCGACGGAGAACGAAAAAGTCATAATTTTGAGGTCACAGAAAAAAAGTATACCGAACAACACATTACGATAAAGAACAAAGCCTTGGTCAGTCCGCCCCAGGCAGAAATCGATCGTATTCGAGAGGAATCCAAAAGACAGAGAGCGCTGTATGATAGCTACTCAGGAGTAATTCGATTCAAAGAAGGCTTCGATATGCCTTTAGAAGGAACTATCACTAGCCTGTTCGGTCATCGCAGATTCTTTAATGGACAGCCACGCAGTCCTCACAGCGGTTTAGATATTGCTGCTAAGCAGGGCACCCCAATTCTCGCGCCCACGTCAGGAGAGATCGTCCTAGCTGATGAACTCTATTTTAATGGGAAGACCGTGTTTATTGATCATGGACAAGGTCTAGTGACTATGTATTGTCATATGTCTGAGATTCTCGTCGCCAACGGGAAAGCGGTACGACAGGGTCATCAGATCGGACTAGTTGGCTCAACAGGAAGAGCAACGGGCCCACATCTGCACTGGTCAGTCAGCCTTAACGGTTTCAGAGTAGACCCTTATATTTTAATTGAGAACTTAAATGCTATTGTCGGCGCTGGCGACGTTTCTTATGGCGGATGATGCGCGTTCGTCGGTTTTTTTGCTTTCTCGTCAATTCGTTTCGCCGACCTGCGAATGGGTTTTCCGAATCACGAAAATCGATAAAAACGGGGTTACCTACGAGGTCTAGACGCTCCCTGAACCCGTTTTCGAGATAGCGTTTATAAGAGCCTGGCAACTCTTTCAGTTGGTTCCCGTGAATCGCGATCCTTGGAGGGAAACCGCCAGCTCTTGTCGCGACCTTCAACCTTATATTACGACCACGGATAGAAGGAGCAGGATGTGCTTGCACCAAGGCCTCCAGAACACGACTCAAATAGGAAGTTGAAACCTCAAATTCTCCTGCAACCTTGACTGCTTCAACTTCTGAAAAAAGGTGACCAACCCCCGAGCCATGCAAAGCCGAAATCCTCTTAACAATCACCCAAGGGATAAAAGCCAGTTTTCTTTCCAGGCTTTTGTTGGTTTGCTCTTTTTGATCCCGGTCCAATCCATCCCATTTGTTGACAGCAATAATAAGCCCGCAACCAACTGACAATGCGTATTCCAGAATATGTAGATCTTGATCAACAACACCTTCTTGCGCATCCAAAACGAGGATAGCAACCTGAGCTCGTTCCATTGCGTCTAGTGCTTTCACCACAGAAAACTTTTCTGTTATCTCAGAAACCTTTCCTTTTCTGCGTACGCCAGCGGTATCTATTAAGACATAATCAGCGCCTTCCAAATTAAACGGAATATCGATGGAATCCTTCGTAGTACCTGGCATATCAAAGACAACTTGCCTATCTTCGCCTATAAGCCGGTTCACGAGCGTTGACTTGCCTACATTCGGACGACCAATTACTGCGACTCTGGTTCCTTTCTCTTGCACCTCCGCATCAGGTTCGATTGAAGAATTTTCAAAAGATGAGCTTAAGCGATCAACAAAATGAGATACCCCTATACCGTGGGCAGAGGAGATAAACGCCAAGTCGTCGAAGCCGAAAAGAGAGAACTCACTCACCAGCTGATCCCTAGAAACACCATCGACTTTATTAATTACAGGAAGAAAGTCTATGTTCTGGCTTCTCAAATAATCGACAATTTCTTGATCAACCGCAGTAATTCCTTCTCGGCCATCAAAAAGCAGAACCACCAAATCCGATTCTTTAACTGCTACCAGGGTCTGCTC
>CAJWGQ010000193.1 GCA_913041025.1 uncultured Gammaproteobacteria bacterium
TTTATCAAAATATAAGGCAAGCGGGTGGGCAAACAGGCGCCGACACGAATGCCGCAACAGGTTTTATGCTTGGAACAGGAACTAGAATAGTTGCGACCGAAAAAATTCAGGCGCAGGGAAATCTCATATCTACTGAGAATGCTTTGGATATGGCCATTGAGGGCCCCGGATTCTTTCAGATCGTTCAGCCTGACGGAACTATCTCTTACACTCGAGACGGCGGATTTAAGCTTTCTCAAGAGGGAGAGCTCGTCACACCTTCCGGGCTATTGCTTCAGCCGCAAATAGTCATACCGCCCGAGGCTGCCTCGATTACGATCGGTGCGGATGGGATTGTTAGTGCGGAATTGGCCAACGGCGGTGGAAACCAGCAGCTTGGGCAGATCCAGCTCGCTCGTTTTATTAATGGTGCCGGCCTCGAGGCGCAGGGCCAAAATCTTTTTAGAGAAACTACCTCAAGCGGTGCACCTTTGGTTCTCGTTCCAGGTGAGCAGGGCGCCGGTGAAATCTCTCAGGGCATGCTGGAGGCATCCAACGTTAATGTGGTCGAGGAACTGGTCAACATGATTGAGACGCAACGAGCTTACGAGATTAACTCAAAGGCAATTAGTTCGGTCGACTCAATGCTCAGATTCTTGAATCAGAACCTGTAGGAAATTAATTATGTTTCGAATTTTGTTTTTAATTTTATTTTTGATTTCTGGGTGCGCTACCTCAGGCGGTCCTGGATCTGAAAATCTCTTGGATGTCTCTAAGGCGATGCCACTTGTTGACTTCGAAGAAAACCCTGCGACCGGGTCAATTTTCGCGGACCAGCGATCAAGCAAACGGTTCGGTTTTCTAAAAAGCTTTAGTGTGGGTGACATCGTGACCGTCATTTTGAATGAAAGTACTCAGGCGCAGCGAAGCGGAGGCATAAACTTAACTAAAGAAGTTGTTAACAATCCTTTGAGTCAACTGACAGCGGTTTTTGGTAACAACCTTGGGAATGGTCCAGACCCAATGTGGAACGACGGTCGCCGTATAAAAAGAGCGTTAAAAGGGATTGATCATCTTAATCAAGTAAGAAGTGACAAGGGAACCGGAGTCGCTGACCAGGCGGCCAGCTTGAGCGGAGCCATCGCAGTAATTGTTACCCGTGTTTTCCCAAATGGGAACATGTTCATAGAAGGGAAGAAGCAACTTGCCCTCAGCGAAGGACAGGAAGAAATATTTATTAGTGGAGTGATAACCCCAAAAGATGTTCAGCCAGATAATACGGTTCTTTCCTCTCGAATAGCTCAGGCAAGCATTGCCTATAGAGGTAAGGGTGATGTCACTAATGTTGCGACCGCAAATTGGGGATCAAGGATTTTTAATAGACTTTGGCCATTTTAATTATGAATAAAAATTTATATTTCGCCTTAATCTTATTTTTATGCTCCGGTACCGCGCTGGCAGATCGAATCAAAGATTTAACCAGTGTTGCGGGAGTTCGGTCGAATCAATTGCTTGGATACGGATTGGTGGTTGGGCTCGCGGGCACCGGTGATAGAGACAAGATCAGTTTTACTGCGCAGGGTTTGAAGACCGTTCTCGAGAGACTGGGAGTTGGTGTAGATGGTCCGATATCTAATTATGACCTCTATGAGAGGGGCGTTGCTAGCTTGGCTTACGACAAAACAAAATTAGACAATGTTGCGTCTGTCGTGGTTACAGCAAACGTTCCACCATTTACTAAGCCTGGACAAACCATTGATGTTAGCGTGGCAGCAATTGGGCTTGCCTCTAGCCTGCGTGGCGGCAATCTTATTTTAACTGAGCTGCGGGGAGCAGACGGAAAGATCTACGCATTAGCTCAAGGCGGTCTGACTGTTTCTGGTGTCGAGGTCTCGGCTGCAGGATCAGAGATTACTGTAGGGGTGCCGACCGCCGGACGAATACCAGGAGGCGCAATCATAGAGAGGGAGATTCCTACACCTTTTGCTGAGTCTCAGTACATCCTTCTAAATAACCATCATTCTGATTTTACTACCGCAACGGCGATTGTTGATGCCATAAACAGTAGTTTCGGTGGCGGAACCGCTAATGCACTTGATGGTACGTCAATCGCAGTTTTGGCGCCTAAAGAGTTGAGTGGTCGAGTTTCATTTTTAAGCATGATTGAAAATCTTGAGGTGACACCTGGAGAGCCGAAAGCGAAAGTGGTTGTAAATTCTAGGACCGGTACGGTCGTGATCAGCCGAGCAGTGAAGGTTACCGCAGCGGCTGTCACTCACGGTCAAATCACTGTTTCAGTGTCTGCCACAAATGAGGTAAGTCAGCCGCAAGCGGGGACTTTAGTGGGTGGTGAAGCTGGCGAGACCACCCCGGTTACAAATGCCGAATTATCAATCCAGGAAGAATCAAGACCTATGTTCGTTTTTCAACCTGGTGTGAATTTAAGGGATATCGTTGACGCCGTTAACGAAGTCGGTGCCACCCCGTCTTCTTTGATCGCAATCTTGGATGCCCTAAAAAGTTCAGGGAGTTTGAGAGCTGAACTCGTTGTTCTGTGAATTCTATGAATACTTATATACCTTCTACATTCGACAATACCTCTCTGAGCCAGCTGCGTGAGGACGCAAAAGTTGACCCGGATGCCAAGGCGGACGAGGTCAGCAGACAGTTTGAGGCTTTATTCGTAAATATGCTTTTGAAATCTATGAGGAAAGCGACTCAGAGATCTGAACTATTTAACTCCGAGGCCGCCAAAAGTTTTGAGTCGATGTTTGATCAGGAGATCGCGAACAAAGTTTCTTACGCAGATGGTATTGGCTTAGCGGATACAATTAAAAGACAACTTTTCCCTAATGATGCCCAAAAGCTTTTCAAATCAGGTGGATTTGATATTCATCAAAGAGCGAAAGCTCACGCCATAAATTCTTATCAAAACCAAGCGGTTATTCCGAGGAGAATAGAGCGTGACTGATATTCTCTCGATCGGGGGCAACTCGTTAAAAAACAACCAGTCAGCGTTAGCCGTTGTAAGTAACAATATCGCAAACGTTAACACCGAGGGATATGTCCGCCAGGAATTGGACATAAAAGAAAATAGGCCCTCGCGAAATGGAACGGTTTTTCTGGGTTCAGGCGCCCTTGCCACTGGAGTCAAGCGCGCGTATGACTCGCTCATTGAAGCCTCATTGCGCTCAAGCAACACAGATCTGTCTGGTCAGACACCGTTGATAGGCTTTACAAACCGATTAATAGATATAATGGGAGGGGAAAAAGCAAGTTTGACTCCTGCCCTCGACGATTTTTTTGGCAGTTTTAAGGCCCTAAGCCAGGATCCATCATCTCTCACTAGAAGAAATCAAACCCTGTCAGAAGCAAAAAACCTTGCTTCGCGCTTCAACGAATTAGCGAATCAGTTCGAGGCAATAGACAGGGAATCTAAGACTCAATTAGACTTTAAGGTAAGTCAATTTAACACTCTGAGTGACCAGTTACTTACGGTTAACAAGAAGTTGTCCCGTCAGTCCGATATCACGCGTCAACCACCAGACCTTTTGAATACCCGCGACAAAATTCTCGCTGATATGAGCCAACTTTTGCGGATAAGTGTCAGAGAGGAAGCCAATGGCTCTGTCTCTGCGTCTATTGGGTCAGCGTCAAATTCAATTGATTTCATTACGAAAGGGACGAAAAAAGATATAGGGGTTGACTATGGTCTCGGCAAAATTCCAGCCTCTGCGTCCTTGTTGCTTGATCCCTTTGGAGAGAGTTCTAGTTTGACAGGATTAAGTGGCGGAGAAATTGGTGGGATTCTCCAGTTTCGGTTCAGCATGCTTGAACCTTCTTGGAGCGAACTGAATGCAATTTCAAGTTCCATTGCTTTAGAGGTCAATAATACAATGGCCGGAGGGATGGATCTTTATGGTCAAAAAGGCGTTGCCTTATTTGATATTCCTCGATCTTATGTCGCGGATCTTTCGATGACCAACTCAAACGTTGGTGCAAACATCGCCGTTACACAAGAGTCTCCTCAAAATAATAACTCGCTAGAATTTATCTTTGATAAGGCCAACTCAAGGTGGCTAATCAATGATCTAACAACTGGACAGAAATATACCAGCAAGGGTGCTTCTAGTGCATCCGTGAATGGTCTGAGGGTAAGTTTTTCGGGGAGCCCTATAGACGGTGACGTCGTTAGAATAAACTCTTTCGATTCTGCCGCGAAAAACATGCTGGTTCTTTACGATGACTCCAAGAAGATTGCGGCAGCTGAACTTTTTGGAGTAAAGAACGCAGCAACAAATCTTTCCTCTGCACGAGCGAAAGTTTCGGTATTTACGAACGATGGATCGGTTCCAGAAAATTCCTTAGAAAAAATTATTTCCAACAACCTGAATGTTTCTGCTGGGGTAAATATTTCCCACAGCACAATCGAGCCGAAAGCCACGCTGCAGGCAGGCCTCAAAGATGTAGTGCTTACACTGAAAAAAGATCGAACAAGCGAGCTCAATCTCCAAGTTTTTACGAAGGAAGGAAGACATCTTTTTGGGACCGGGAGTTTAACAGAGACGAACAAATCAACGATGCTGACAGAAGAAAACGGATTTCAAAAAGGGTTAACTTATTCAGATACCTATCTGAATAACGCTAGTTCGTACATGGGACACGATTGGAAAATGGGAGTAGTTGGAAAATCAGTGACCGCGATAGACAGCGAAGGGAGCAAACTGGTCACAAAAGAAGCGTTTATCAAGAGTGCAGGTATCCCCAAGATAGACGGTCCTGCCGTTATTGTTCCAGCGAATTCTTTGAAGTTAAACGGTAATGCTATGACCGAGTTGTCAGTGGCTAACGGTTCTTCTCTCAGCGCTTCCGCCGTTGTAGGTTGGTTAAACAGTAATATAAGCTCGAGTGGCCTTTCCGGATCTATGTCCGCTACCGCGAAAAATGAAATTATAATCCCCGCCAGCGACATAGATTTTTCAGGAAATACGCTCGCGATCAATGGCGCAACCGTTAATGTTAGCAGTGTTACAGACATGACCG